>NZ_CAWPSZ010000022.1:0-40775 GCF_963890955.1 Pseudomonas sp. MF6747 | reverse complement strand
TGCTGACCGGCCCGGCCTGAAATGCAGTCAACACTGTGGGAGCGGGCTTGCTCGCGAAGGCGGTCTGTCAGTGAAAAACAGGTTGGCTGACCCACCGCTATCGCAGGCAAGCCAGCTCCCACATTTGGAGCGGGCTTAGCCAGCTGCTGATCGGCGTGGCCTGAAATGCATTCAAAACTGTGGGAGCGGGCTTGCCCGCGAAGGCGGTCTTTCAGTGAAAAACAGGTTGGCTGATCCACCGCTATCGCAGGCAAGCCAGCTCCCACATTTGAAGTGTATTTAGCCAGCTGCTGATCGGCGCGGCCTGAAATGCAGTCAACACTGTGGGAGCGGGCTTGCTCGCGAAGGCGGTCTGTCAGTGAAAAACAGGTTGGCTGATCCACCCCTATCGCAGGCAAGCCAGCTCCCACATTTGGAGCGTGTTTAGTTAGCTGCTGATCGGCGTGGCCTGAAATGTAGTCAACACTGGGGAGCGGGCTTGCTCGCGAAGGCGGTCTATCAGTGAAAAATAGGCTGGCTGATCCACCGCTATCGCAGGCAAGCCAGCTCCCACATTTGGAGCGGGCTTAGCCAGCTGCTGATCGGCGTGGCCTGAAATGCATTCAAAACTGTGGGAGCGGGCTTGCCCGCGAAGGCGGTCTGTCAGTGCAAAATAGGCTGACTGATCGACCGCTATCGCAGGCAAGCCCGCTCCCACAATTGAACCGTGTTTAGCCTGCTGCCAGTGGTGGTGTACGCGGCGGGATCAGGCGTTTGCTGCCGGTGGCTTCATACGCGGAAGCAAAACGCAGCAGCGCCGAATCGTCATAGGCACGTCCGGCGAAGGTCAACCCTACGGGCATGCCGATGTCCGCCATCACGCCCATCGGCACGGTGACGGTCGGCACGCCCAGGTGGCGGATCGCGAGGTTGCCGTTAGCCACCCAGACGCCGTTGCTCCAGGCGATATCCGCCGAGGCTTCGTTCACGTCGGCATCGGCCGGGCCGACATCGGCCACGGTCGGGAACAACACCGCGTCCAGCCCCCGTGCGTCCATCCAGTCTTCCAGGTCGATGCGTCGGGTCTGTTCCAGCCCGCGCAGGCCATCCGGCACGGTGCTGATTTCGTTCCACGGTGTGATGCCGCGCTCGGCCATGCGCACGTATTCGTCCATGCCGGCGGCCAGGTCGTCTTCACGGTTGGGCAGGGTGCCAGGGTCGTGCGGGAAGATTTTCGGCCCGTCGACATCCGCCAGGCGGTTCAGCGCCGGGTCGTCGTTGGCGCGCAGGAAATCATCGAACGCCCAGGCCGACAGCTCCCACAATTCGTCGTGCAAAAATTCCTTGGAGACCAAGCCACGGGTAAACACCGTCGGCGCGCCAGGACGGTCGCCTTCGCAGTTGGAGACCAGTGGGAAGTCGACTTCAATCACTTCGGCGCCGGCCGCTTCCAACGCCTGGCGCGCGGCGTGCCACAGGTCGATCACGCTGGCACGGGTGTGGATCTTTTGCCCGGTTGGCCCGCCGATTCCGGGTTTCTCGCTGGTGCCGGCCTCGGGGTCGGCATTGATGTACATGCGTGGCACGCCGAAACGCTTGCCGGCCAGGGATTCGCTGCCCACAGCCAGCTCAGCGTAAGAGGCCGGGCGCACCGACGCCACGCTCGGAATCGGCACCCACGGTTGCAGGCGCCAGAGGTCGCCGCGCGTGTCGGTGTCTTCGGCGACCACGACGTCGAGTACTTCGAGCAGGTCGGCCATGGTTCGTGCGTACGGCACTACCACGTCCATGGTTGGCGTCAGCGGCCAATTGCCGCGTACGGAAATGATCCCGCGCGATGGCGTGTAGGCACACAGGCCATTGTTGGACGCCGGGCCGCGGCCGCTCGACCAGGTTTCCTCGGCCAAACCGAAGGCGGCGAAGCTGGCAGCCGTTGCGGTGCCCGCGCCGTTGGACGAGCCGGAGGCAAACGGTGCCGTCAGGTAGTCAGCGTTGTACGGGCTTTCTGCACGGCCATAAACGCCGCGCTGCATCCCGCCATTGGCCATCGGCGGCATGTTGGTCTTGCCCAGGCAGATAGCGCCGCCGGCGCGCAGGCGCTCGATGGTGAAGGCGTCGCGCTGCGCCACCAGCGAGGCGAAGGCCGGACTGCCGGAGGCCGCCGTCAGGCCTTTGACCAGGTAGCTGTCCTTGGCGGTATAGGGAATGCCGTCCAATGGCCCCAAGGTTTCGCCCTTGGCCCGGCGCGCATCGGCGGCCTTGGCTTCTTCAAGTGCTTGCGGGTTGCGCACCACCACGGCGTTCAATTTGGTCGCGGTCTGCGGGCCGTCATAGGCCTCGATCCGCGCCAGGTAAGCCTGGACCAGTTCAACGGCAGTGGTCTGGCCGCTTTCAAGCGCCGCGCGCAATTGGGCAATGGAGACTTCGGTAACTTGCATCACGTTTTTTTCGCCGCCTTCAAGTGGGAGGTATGGCGGCAGTCTACGTACAGATATTTCACAAAACCAGCGCCGCATACTCCGCGTAAGCGGCGCGCATCACTTGCCACGTGGGCGCGTCAGCTGGAATCAGATGTTCGATGCGCAGTGACGTGAGGGTGATGTCCTGGGGCATGCCGAAGGTGGTGAAGGTCGACAGGAAATTCAGCTCACCGCGATCTGAGCGGATGCGGGTGAACACCAGCGGCGGCATTTCATTGGGCAACTGCGTGCTGCTCGGCACCGGCAAACGGGCCAGTAACCCGGCCAGTGCAGGATTACCCAGCGCTTCGCGGGTTGCGCGTTGCCAGGCGACGGTGCGGATTTCTTCGGCGTTGATCAGGTGATCGCCCAGGCCGCCGGTTTGTAACAGCGTGGTCAGCAGGTTCAGCCCTTGGGCGGCATTCGGCTCAATCCCGACCAGCTCAAACAACAGGCCGGTGCTGGCGTTGGCGGCGAGCACTTGCCACTCGCTGTCCAGCAGAATCGCCGGGGCGGGATTGTTGGCGTGCAGCACATGGCTGACGGCGTCACGGACGGCGGCCATGGCCGGGGCGGCGAGCGGAGTGGCGGTGTAACGCGGCGCGTATCCGGCGGCGAGGAACACCTGGTTGCAGTACTCCAGCGGGGCCAGCAGCGCCGTCAGCAGAGTATGCAAAGTGCCCGGGCCTGGCTTGGCCCGGCCGGTTTCGATGCAACTGAGATGGCGCTGGGAAACGCCCGTGATCAAGGCCAGGTCCAGCTGGCTGAGCTTGGCGTGTCGACGCAATTGGCGCAGGTGCTGGCCGGCAGTAGAAGGGGTGTCCATGGCCTGATCATGACCTCCGAGGTCATTGCGAGAGGCGCAACCTTATCACTATGTTGAGCCTCGATCATTTCAAGGAAGGCACCATGCGCAGACCTTATTTAGCCCTGGCCGGTTTGCTCGGGTTTTCGTTGTACACCTTGGCTACGATGCTCACGGCCGAGCAGTCACTGTTGGAATTTGGGCGGGAATTGATGTCGCGGCCGGACACCGCGCAGGTAGTGATTGACCTGTACCTGATGGCGGTACTTGCGTGCGTGTGGATGTATCGGGATGCGCGCGGGCGAGGGCGGTCGATGGCGTCGCTGGTGCCGTATTTTTTGCTGACGGCGGTGTTTGTGTCGGTGGGACCGTTGCTTTACATCGTCGTGAATGGGTTCTGCCGCCAAGCGCCGAGCACCCGCGCGCCCTCCTGAGAGTCGCCAACCTTGGGCAATAAGCAAGCCCGCACTGGCAGCCTGGCTAGCGGTGGTGAACGGGCTGGCAGTGGTAAGCGGGCTAGCGGTGGTGAGCGGGCTGCCAGTGGCGAGCGGGCTTGCCCCGCGTTGGGTTGCGCAGCAACCCCAAAGAACTGCCGACGCGGTGTCCCTGAAACAACTTGGCGTCCTTTATGGGGCTGCTGCGCAGCCCAATGCGGGGCAAGCCCGCTCGCCACAACAAGCCCGCTCGCCACAACAAGCCCGCTCGCCACAGGAAGCCATTAACCGTACGAACCGGCTCCCGTTCGGTCCACCAGCCGAATGCTGTCACGCCCGCCGCGTTTGCTTTCGTAGAGTGTGGTGTCGCCTTGTTCGATCAGCGCCGTCAGGCTCGGCGGTGGCTGGTCGAACAGGTTGGCGCCGATGCTCAGGGTTACCGGTACCGGGGTGGTGAAGGTGTGTGCGGCCAACTGCTGGAACTGCTCACGCAAGCGGCTGCCCAGTTCGACGATCTGGGCGGTCGAGGCCTTGGTCAACAGGATCACAAACTCATCTCCGCCCAAGCGGGCCGCCAGCGCGCCTTCGGGCACCACCGTGCGGATCATCTCGCTCAGGGCAATCAGCAAACGGTCGCCAGCGATATGCCCGTAGAGGTCGTTGACCAGTTTGAAGTTGTCGATATCGATCAACAACAAAGCTCCCGGCTGTTGCGGCGATACCTGGGCCAACAGCTGCGGCGCACGCACATCCAGGGCGCGGCGGTTGTACAGCGCCGTCAGCGGGTCACGGGCCGCCAGCCGGGCGATCTGCTGTTCACGCCGGTAGCGCTCGGAGCCGGTCATCGACAACGCGATCAACATGATCGCCATTGCGCCCTCCACCAAGGAAACCTGGATGATTTCGCCCTTGAACGCGGCAAGATCGATCAGCGTGCCGGGGATGATTACCGACAGCGCCTTGGCCATATAAAAGGCGCCGTGAAGCAGCAATACATAGCGCAGTTGCACCGCGCCGATGCTCAGGGATCTGCCGTGGGGGCGCAGCAGGAAACTGGCGCGCAAGGTCGGCAACGCGACCAGCAATGAGTTGACCATCAGCATGGCCTTGGACCACGCCAGGTCGCTGGGCAACAGCAGCACGCCGAGCCAGGCGACCAGCATCAGCAGCCACGCACGCGACAAGCGCACCTGGGTAAAACGTGCCACGCCGAGCAAAAACAGCCAGTGCGCGGCCACCAGCAAGCCGTTGGCAAACCAGATACCGATCATCAACAGGCCGTTGCTGCGCAGCAGGGCCAGGGTGGAGCCGACGCTGATGATCGCGAAACCTGCCGCCCAGAACAGCAGCGAAGGCTCGCGCACACTGCGCCATTCCACCGCCAGATAGAGGGCAGCAGCGGCAGCCAGCGCGATGGTCAATATCAGAATCGTAGGAGGGTCGAGCGTCATGTCGTGCCGGGTCTGCCTGGGTGTGCGCTTGAAAATCGGGATTGTAAGCGCACACGCAGGTTTTTCAGAGCATTCCGCGTGATAGCACACGGCCAGCCGATGATCGGCCGGTCAGACGCCTTTGGTCGAGGGCAGCAAGATCGTCAGGATGCCCGCCAGTGGCAGGAACGAACAGATTTTGTAGACGTACTCGATGCCGTGGTTGTCGGCGAGCAAGCCGAGCAGCGCGGCACCAATCCCGCTGAAGCCAAACATCAGGCCGAAGAAGATCCCGGCGATCATCCCGACATTGCCCGGCACCAGTTCCTGGGCGAAGACCACGATGGCCGAGAAGGCCGAGGCGATGATGAAGCCGATCACCACGCTGAGCACGGCGGTCCAGAACAGGTCGACGTAGGGCAGGGCCAGGGTGAAGGGCGCGGCGCCGAGAATCGAGAACCAGATGACTTTCTTGCGGCCGATCTTGTCGCCAATCGGGCCACCGGCAAAGGTGCCGACAGCCACCGCGCCGAGGAACAGGAACAGGTACATCTGCGAGCTGGCCACCGACAGGTGGAATTTCTCGATCAGGTAAAAGGTGAAGTAGCTGGTCAGGCTGGTCATGTAGAAGTACTTGGAGAACACCAGCAACGCCAGTACCACCAGGGCAAATGTCACGCGGCCTTTGGACAAACCGTGGGTGGCCTTGCCGCCTTGCTTGAGTTTGAACAGGTTGAGGTGGTGGCGGTACCAGCGGCTCAAGCCATACAGCACCATGATCGCGAACACGGCGAAGAGCCCGAACCAGGCGATATGGGTTTGGCCGTAGGGAATGATGATCGCCGCCGCCAGCAACGGGCCGAACGCGCTGCCGGTGTTGCCGCCGACCTGGAAGGTCGATTGTGCCAGGCCATAGCGCCCGCCCGAGGCCAGGCGTGCCACGCGTGAGGTTTCCGGGTGGAAGGTCGACGACCCGACCCCGACCAGCGCCGCCGCCAGCAGGATCAACGGGAAGGTGCCGACAAACGCCAGCAGCAGGATGCCGATCAGCGTGCACACCATGCCCGCCGGCAGCAGCCAGGGCTTGGGATAGCGGTCGGTGTGGTAGCCGATCCAGGGTTGCAGCAAGGACGCGGTCAACTGGAAGGTGAGGGTGATCAGGCCGACCTGGGTAAAGCTCAGCCCGTAGTTGGCCTTGAGCATCGGGTAGATCGACGGCAGCACGGCCTGGATCAGGTCGTTGATCATGTGCGCCAGGGCGCAGGCGCCCAGGACACGCATGACCAAGGGGCTTATTTGCGGCGTAGCGGTTGCAGTGGCGGGTGGCGCGGTCAGGCTCGACATGCAGGCATTCCATACAAGGCAGCGAACAGGGGCAGTGCGTACTTTAGCGCGCTGCCCGTTTCTAAATGTTGCGGCGTTTATGCTAGATTCGCTGAAAATGCCTGTCTCGCGTAATTCGGGCGCCAACCATCGCAAAAAGGGCGAAATCATCAAACCACTGGATGTATTTCTGCGGGAGATCGACGAGGGCGACTGGGCTGTCATCAGTTCCGCGACCGATTACCCCGAAAACTGGGTGATCCCCGACCACAGTCACGAAAAGCATCAACTGTTGTACGCCGTCGAAGGCGTGATGGTGGTGTATTCGGCGTTGAACCAATGGACGGTGCCGCCCAATCGCGGGTTCTGGATGCCCAGCGGGCAGGTGCATTCGCTGCGTTGCGTGGGCACGTTGAAGATGCGCAGCGTGTTTGTGCGCCCGGACCGTTTCCCCAATCTGCCGAGCGAGCCCAAGACCGTCAGTGTGTCGCCGTTGCTGAGTGAGCTGATCAAAGCCTCGGTGAGTTTGAAGCCGCCGTATGCCGAGGACTCGCGCGAGGCGAGAATCATGCACTTGATCCTCGACGAACTCGCGATCCTGCCGGCCTTGCCGTTGTCACTGCCCCAGCCGGCCGACCTGCGCATCAACCGTATCTGCCAGGCGCTGCAGCAGGAGCCGGGTGATGCCTCGACAGTCGCCGATTGGAGTGATCGCCTGGACCTGGACCAGAAAACCATCCAGCGCCTGTTCCGCAAGGAAACCGGCCTGACCTTCGGCCAATGGCGCCAGCAGGCGCGGTTGCTGCTGGCGCTGGAACGCATCGCGGTGGGGGAGAAGATCATCGATGTGGCCATCGAACTGGGCTATGAGAGCCCGAGCGCGTTTACCAGCATGTTCAAGAAACAGTTTGGCAAAACCCCGAGTCAGTTTTTCAGGTAGCGCGGCGGCTCACGTAGGTCGCTGTAGCACGCCGCGAGGTCAGGTAAGCCGACAGGCTGGCGATACCCAGGGTGGCACCCGAATCGATTGCCGATTGGAAAGCCAAATCCACCAGCCTACTTGCGCTGTGGGCTATGAAAGCCCTTTACAGTTCGTGGGTACAGCCGATTGTTTGGCGTGCCGCCAAAGCGCGATATTGCTGCACTGCGGGGCAGGGCGGCGGTTACTGATCAGGCGTTGTCAGGTTAGCGAAGAAGATACAGCCAATCAGCCGCGCAAACAGGCTAAGGGTTTCCGGCAGGTTGGGGTCGTCAAACAGCATCGCCCGCGAGTCCAGTGCACACAGCGCGCCGAACAAGCGGCCATCGGGCAGAAAGATCGGCGCGCCGGCGTAACTTTCGATGGCGTACTGCTTGACCACCGGGCGGGTGGCAAAGCGGCCATTCTGGCTGATCTGCGGAATGAACAGTGCCTGCGGGTCGACGCAGAACTCACTGCACAGGGTGGTTTCCAGGTCGAGTACGTCGTCGACATGAATCCCCATGTGCAGCGGGTCATGGACCGAGCACACCACCCATTCAAGGTCGGTGAATTTGGCAATGCCGGCAAAGCGCATGCCGGTCAGGCGGGTTACCAGTTGCAGAATGCTGGTGGTGGCTTCGATTTCGGCGATGGCGGCGCGTTCGTCCGCGCTGAGTAAAGAGTGGGCTGCGGTGACGCTTGGAACCATGTTTGGGCACTCCAAAGGCGTGGCGGCGGGGGCCGCCACGCACGGTCAGGTATCAGTTGATTCGCGGATGCTGCTGCACCAGGTTCTGGCGCTTGGCTTCCAGAGCGGCAATTTCGGCGTCGATGTCTTCGATCTTCTGCTCGATATTGTCATGGTGCTCTTGCAGTATTTCCTTGGCTTCTTCCATATCGGACGCTGCTGGCGCCGCGCCGCGCAACGGCTTGTTCGCGGTTTCCTTCATGGTCAGGCCGGTAATCAAGCCGACCACCGCAAACACCATCAGGTAGTAGGCGGGCATGTACAGGTCGTTGGTGCTTTCCACCAGCCACGCCACCGCAGTGGGGGTAAGGCCGGCGATCAGTACCGAGACGTTGAACGCGCTGGCCAGCGCACTATAGCGAATGTGGGTAGGGAACATAGCTGGCAGCGTGGAGGCCATCACGCCGATAAAGAAGTTCAGCACCACGGCCAGAATCAGCAGACCGGCGAAAATCAGGCCGATTTTGCCGCTGGTTATCAACATAAACGCCGGGATAGACAGGAACAGCAGCCCGACGCTGCCGGCGATGATGAAGGGTTTACGGCCAATCTTGTCGCTGACAAAACCGATGAACGGCTGCACGAACAGCATGCCGACCATGATCGCGATGATGATCAGCACGCCGCTGTTTTCTTTGTAATGCAGGTTATGCGACAGGTAGCTCGGCATATAGGTGAGCAACATGTAGTACGTCACGTTGGTGGCCGCAACGATACCGATGCAGGTCAGCAGGCTGCGCCAGTGCTGGGTAGCCACCTCTTTGAACGACACCTTGGGGCCGTGGGTCAGGCCTTGGCGGTCGCCTTGTTCAAGCTTGTCCATGTGCTGTTGGAAGGCCGGGGTTTCTTCCAGCGCGTGACGCAGGTACAAGCCGATAATGCCCAAAGGCAGGGCGAGGAAGAACGGCAGGCGCCAGCCCCACGCTTCGAAATCGGCTTCACCGAGGATCGTCGAAATCAGCACCACCACACCAGCGCCGAGCACGAAACCGGCAATCGAGCCAAAATCCAGCCAGCTGCCGAGGAACCCGCGTTTACGGTCCGGGGCGTACTCGGCGACGAAGATCGAGGCGCCGGTGTACTCACCGCCTACCGAGAACCCTTGGGCCATTTTGCACAGCAACAGCAGGATCGGTGCCCAGATGCCAATCGAGGCATACCCGGGAATCAGGCCGATGGCAAAGGTGCTCAAGGACATGATGACGATGGTTGCGGCGAGGACTTTCTGCCGTCCGTATTTGTCACCCAGCGCACCGAAGAACAGGCCACCCAGCGGGCGAATCAGGAAGGGCACCGAGAAGGTGGCCAAGGCGGCAATCATTTGCACGCTCGGCGAGGCGTCCGGGAAGAACACCTTGCCCAGCACATAGGCGACGAAACCGTAGACACCAAAGTCGAACCACTCCATGGCGTTACCCAGGGCGGCGGCGGTAATCGCCTTGCGCACCTTGGTATCGTCGACGATGGTGATGTCTTTCAATCCGATGGGTTTGACGCTTTTCTTACGTAATTTCATGCGGGCCACTCTAAAACAGAACAGGGGAGGTGCCATCGTTGCGATGGCACCGCTCTGTCAGTTCAGATACAAGCGGACATGAAATAATTCACCGCTATTTACCTTTTTTTGCAGATGAATTGAACTTCACGACCTGACCAGGGAATTATCAGAATGCCTGCCACCGCCTCCCGCCTGATCTATCGCAAGCCCGAGACCAGCGATGTGCACCGATTGTTCGCGATCTTCGGCGACCCGCAGACAAACCTGTTTAACCCGAGTGGTCCAATGGCCAGCCTCGACGACGCGCAACGCTTGCTCAGCCACTGGCTCGAACAATGGGCCAGCCAGGGCTATGGCTGGTGGGCCATTGCCCGCCGCGAGGCGCCCGATCACCTCATCGGCTTTGGCGGCGTGGCGCCGCTCAATTACCTGACCGAGCGGCGCATCAACCTGGGCTATCGCTTTGCGGTCGATGCCTGGGGGCAAGGCCATGCCACCGAGCTTGGCCGCGATGCGCTGACGATGGCGTTTCAAACGCTGGGTTTGCCTCAGGTATTCGGGTTGGTGCGGCCGGATCATGCCGCGTCGATCCGTGTGCTGGAAAAGCTCGGTATGCAGCCCTTCGGCCTGCTTGATGATGTGCCCGGCAAAGCACCCAGCCGGGTATTCAGGATTTGTCATCCTACAACTGCACGTAGTTAAGTACTTTCAGATCTGCGTAATCCCTCGTTAAAAGGCAATCTTCGAGATTGACACCGGGTAGGCGGCCCGATATAAAAGTCACAGTTGTACGACGACATATGACGTTACGTATGTCCTACCTAACAAAAATAAAAAGTGATGCCATGAATTTGAATGAGCCCATCAACGCCCATCGCGTCGGCACGGCCGTCGGCAACTATCGCTGGACCATCTGCGCGATGTTGTTCTTTGCCACTACCGTCAACTACCTCGACCGCCAGGTCCTCAGCCTTCTCGCGCCGCAGCTGTCGACGCAGTTTGGCTGGAGCAACACGGACTACGCCAACATCGCGGCGGTGTTCCAGTTTGTCTACGCGATTTCCATGCTGTTTGCCGGACGCTTCGTCGACAAGATCGGCACCAAGGCCGCCTACGTGGTGGCGATTGGCATTTGGTCCACCGGCGCCATCATGCATGCGTTTTCGGTGCCGATGGGTGAGGGCATCGCTGCGGTCAGCGGCGCTATCGGCCTGGCGGTGATCCCGGTGTCGATTGCCGGTTTCATGCTGTCACGCGCCGTGCTGGCGATTGGCGAGGCGGGCAACTTCCCCATCGCGATCAAGGCCACCGCCGAATACTTCCCGAAAAAAGAACGCTCGCTGGCCACCGGTATCTTCAATTCCGGGGCTAACGTGGGGGCGATCCTGGCGCCGATTTGCGTGCCCTTGCTTGCCGGCATATGGGGCTGGGAAGCGGCCTTTATGGTCATCGGCATGTTGGGCTTCATCTGGGTGGCGGTGTGGGCTGCGGTTTACGAAAAACCGGAGCAGCAAAAACGCTTGTCGGCCGAAGAGCTGGCCTACATTCGTAGCGACCAGACAGTGCAGCCGTTCACCCCAGAGCCTGTGGGTGCTGCTGCGAAAAAAGTCTCGTGGTTCAAACTGCTGACCTACCGCCAGACCTGGGCTTTTGCCTTTGGCAAGTTCATGACTGACGGCGTGTGGTGGTTCTTCCTGTTCTGGCTGCCCACTTACCTGTCGGCGCAATACGGCATGAAAGGCGCGGATATCGTGATGCCGCTGGCGGTGCTGTACAGCATGACCATGGTCGGCAGTATCGGCGGCGGCTGGTTCCCCAGCTACTTCATGGCCCGTGGCGATGCACCCTACGACGGGCGCATGAAAGCCATGCTGGTGATCGCGCTATTCCCGCTGGTGGTGTTGCTGGCTCAGCCCTTTGGCTACCTGAGCTTCTGGGTGCCGGTGCTGCTGATCGGTGTGGGCGCCTCGGCGCACCAAGCGTGGTCGTGCAACATCTTCACTACCGTGTCCGATATGTTCCCGCAAAAAACCGTGGCCTCGGTGGTTGGCATCGGCGGCATGGCCGGTGGCTTGGGCGGTGTGGTGATGACCAAGATCGGTGGCTGGGTGTTCGACTACTACAAGTCCATCAACGACATCCACACCGGCTACATGATCATGTTTGCGATCTGTGCCCTGGCCTACCTGGTGGCGTGGAGCGTGATGAAGGCGCTGGTGCCGCGCCATAAAGAAATCACTGACCTCTAACCGCGCAAACGCCCGCGCTGGCGACAGCGCGGGAACGCCTTACAGCTCGCGGGCCCAGGTTTCACTGATCAACGATTTGCCAAAGCTTACCGTCGCTTCTTCGTCTACCAGGCGGAAGCCGGCTTTCTGATACAGCTTGCGCGCATCGGTCAGCGCGTCGACCGTCCACAACAGCATGCTTTTGTAACCGGCATTGCGCGCAAAACGCAGGCATTCCTCCACCAGTCGCTGACCGATGCCCATGCCCCGTGCACTGGCGTCCACGTAGAGCATGCGCAGCTTGGCGGTGGTTTCGTCATGGCGCACCACGAAGATTGAACCCACCACTTCACCGTCCTTCTCTGCGATCCAGCAACGCTCGGCGCTCGGGTCGAATTCGCGCAAATACTTGGCGACAATCTCCGATACCAACGCTTCAAACTCCCAATTCCAGTGGTACTCACGCGCATACAACGCCGATTGCTGTTGCACCACCAGGCCCATATCGCCGGGCTGCGGGTCGCGCAGCAGGTAACTTGGCGTGCCGCCTTGCAACAGTGTCTGGATACGCTGCATCGACGCCGTGAGTTGCTGCTGTTGCTGCTCGGGCAAGGCCTGGAGCAAGGCGATGACTTCCTGTTGGGTCTGGTTTTCCAGCGGCGCCAGCACTGATCGACCGAGGTCGCTGAGGTGCAGTTGCACCGCACGCGCATCGGTGACGGAGCGGACTTTCTGGATCAGCCCTTTCTTTTCGAAGCCGCTGATCAGCCGGCTCAAGTAGCCCGCATCAAGGCCGAGCATCTGGCACAGGTCGGCGCTGGTCAGGTCGCCACGGGAGGAGAGTTCGTACATCACGCGGATTTCGGTCAGCGAGAAATCGCTTTGCAGCAAGTGTTCCTGCAGCACGCCGATCTGATGGGTGTAAAAACGGTTGAAACCGCGAATGATCGCGGCGCGTTCGACAAGGGTCGTGGTCATGACTGTGCTCGATTGGTTGCCCTAAGCAATTATATGGTTGCCTAAAGCAATCAAGTCAACAGCTTTTAACGCCTTACGGCAGCGAACAGCAACGCCGGCGATCGATCTCCACTGCTTTCAACGGATAGCCCACCGTCCGAATTTTACGGACATACGTTTTGGCGCCACGCACCGCGCGAGGCGATTTCGCTCTACACGCAGCAAGGCGCGGGCCCGCGCAGCGAAGTTGCGGCGCTGCTGGCCTGGCTTGAAATGCAATGGCATGGTGAGGGCTGACAGGGGCGAATCGCCCCTGTCATGTACGGGCTAGCGATTACGCGTTACGCGCCAAATGGTATTGGCCAAGTCGTCGGCGATGATCAGCGCACCTTTGGGGTCCACCGTCACACCCACTGGGCGACCACGTGTCTTGCCGTCATCGCCACGAAAACCGGTAGCAAAATCAATCGGTTCACCCGCCGGTTTGCCATTGCTGAAGGGCACGAAGATCACCTTGTAGCCCACCGGGTTATCGCGGTTCCAGCTGCCATGCTCGCCGACAAACGCGCCGTCGGCGAATTTCTCACCCATCGCTGGGATGGAAAAGTCCACACCCAACGCTGCAACGTGGGAGCCCAGGCTGTAATCGGGCTTGATGGCAGCGGCGACTTTCGCCGGGTTCTGCGGTTGCGCGCGCGGGTCGACGTTCTGGCCCCAGTAGCTGTAGGGCCAGCCATAAAAGGCACCTTCACGCACCGACGTCAGGTAGTCCGGCACCAGGTCCGGGCCGAGTTCATCACGCTCGTTGGCCACTGCCCACAATTGCCCGGAGCCGGGTTGAATCGTGAGCGCGGTCGGGTTGCGAATGCCAGTGGCGTAGGGTTTGTGCGCGCCGGTGGCGGCATCGATCTGCCAGACCATCGCCCGGTCGATTTCCACTTCCATGCCGCGCTCGGTGATGTTGCTGTTGGAGCCGATGCCCACGTACAGCTGGCGCCCGTCCTCACTCACTGCCAGGGACTTGGTCCAGTGGTGGTTGATCTGCGCCGGCAGGTCGGTGATTGTGGTCGGCGGGCCACTGGCTTTGGTCTGGCCGTCGGTGTAGTCAAAGCGCACCAGCGCGTCCTGGTTGGCGACGTAGAGTTTGCCGTCGGCGTAGGCCAGGCCATAAGGCGCGTTGAGGTTGTCGGCGAATACTGTCTTCAGTTCGTAGGTGCCGTCACCGTCGGCGTCGCGCAGCAGCGTCAGGCGGTTGCCGCCCTTGACCTTGGTGTTGCCCTCGGCCTTGATCACGCTGGCGATCACGTCCTTGGGCTTGAGCTTGGCCGCGCTGCCGCCACGGCCTTCGGCGACGAGGATGTCGCCGTTGGGCAGCACCAGGGTCTGGCGCGGGATAGCCAGGTCGGTGGCGATGGCGGTAACGCTGTAGCCCTCGGGCACCTTGGGTTTCTGCTCGCCCCAGGGTGCTGGCTCGGCAATTTTCATGCTCGGCAGCAGGCTGCTTTGTTGCTCGGGCAATTTCGGATCGGGGCCGCGGGCCTGGGTCTTGTCGCCTTCGCCACCACAGGCGGTCAGCAACAGGGCGGCGCTCAATACGCTCAGGGTGTGGAGTGGTTTCATTGGGCAACTCCCGAGCGCAGGTTAGTCAGGCCGATCCACGTTGCGGCAATGGCCAGCACCGTGACAATCACCGACAGAATCAGTCCGCCAGGCATCATCGCGTAGGCGTCCTTGGCGTGCTGAAAGGCGTTGACCAGCCCCAGCACCCACGTCGCCAACAGCAGCAGGAAATAGGCCGCCGGGCGCCCGGCCTTGCGTTCGGCGCGCAGCAGGTTGACCAGCGCAAACAACAGCGCAAAGCCACTGAACACCAGCGCGCCGGCGATCAGCCAGGACGCAAAGTTGGCCCACTGGATCTGGTAAGTCTGGCCGTAGGCAATGTCACTGAGCAAGGCACCCAAAAACAACGGCACGCTGCCGGCCAGCAGGATCGAGTGCAGCGGGCCAGGTCTGACGGTGGGATAGGCGGGGAGGGTAGTCATGTCGGTGGCGGCTCCTTATCGTTCAGCACCCTGGGATCAGGGCACGGTGACTTCGCATAGGAAAGGAGCCTGGCATTTGTAAGAAAGTTCAGTGGGGCTTCGTGTCGAGATGTTTTTCAAACCACGCCGCATACGGCGTATTGGCCACTTGGTAACGGTTGTAGTCCGGGCTGCCATCGCGCCACCACACCGGGCCACGCTCACCGAGTGCGACCTTGGCCTGCTGCACCTGCTGGCGAGCCGCGCGCAATTGGCTGGCGTCGCCGCTGGCCTTGGCCGACTTGACGGCGCGGCGCGCGTCCATCAAGGCGTTGACCCAGCGCTGCCGCGTGGCTTCATCCAGCGCGGGGTTGGTGCAGCGCCACAGCTGGCCCTTGACCACAAAATAGCGCCCGTCGGAGGTGCTAAGCATGGTGCCAGCGCAGGACGCGCAACAGGCCCCACGTCATGGAGAACACAATCGCCATCCAACCGGCAAACAGGCTGAAGAGTGTCATTGCAAGGTTCATCATCACCTCCATTGCGTTATCGTTCCTTATAGGTGACCGCCCGGCGAAACCGGGATTCAACTTGATTCACGCAAGACGCGGGTTGAATGAACCCCTGGCGGCGCCACGCGCCTAACATTCTGTTGTGCTCACGATCACTCATTACCTGGCCTTACCATGACCCATCCTCGCATCGGCTTTGCCTGCCAGTACAAGCACCCTGAACGCCTGCCGTCAGCCAGTGCGCTCAAGTTAATCGAAGGCCCCTACAACCCGCGTACCACCACCCTGCGCTGGATGGAGAGCGTCGAACCTCAGGTCGCCCGGAGCAAATTGGTCGAGGTGGTGACCCACAACCTCGCGGCGCAATTGCGCCTGCTGGCGTATGTCGCCGAGCTGCCTGCGACGCTGCGCATGCTGCGCTTGAGCAGTGACCTGCTGCCGTTCTACAGCCACCCGAAAGTGGCGGATGTCTACAAGGACCCGGCTCTTGTGCGTCAGTTGAGCGAAGGGTTCGCCGCCATCGGCGACCTGGCTCGCGCCTCGGATATCCGGTTGTCCTTCCACCCTGGGCAATATTGCGTGCTGGGCTCGGACAACCCCGGTGTGGTGGAAAACAGCGTGGCCGAGTTCGAATACCACGCCGACATGATCCGCATGATGGGCTACGGCCGCCGCTTTCAGGACCTCAAGTGCAACGTCCATATCGCCGGCCGTTTAGGCGTTGAGGGCACCCGCGCGGTGTGGTCACGCTTGTCCGAGGTGGCGCGTAACTGCATCACCTTTGAAAACGACGAAAAAACCTACGGCCTGGACCACTGTCTGCAAGTCGCCGACCTGGCACCGGTGGTGCTGGACATTCATCACTGCTGGATCAACGAAGACGAATACATCGACCCCGATTCACCGCGGGTTGCCCGCGTCATCGAGAGCTGGCGCGGCGTACGCCCGACGATGCATTACTCCCAGCCCCAGGAAAGCCTGCAAGCGCTGGGGTTTGACGCCGAGCACAAGCTGGAAATGGGCGCGCTGCTGAAGGTGGTCGCCAAGCGCGATCTGTACGCCCACAGCGCGCAAATGTGGAACCGCTGGACCAATGACTACGCGCTGCAGTTTCTCGAGCGCTTCGACATCATGCTGGAAGCCAAAGACAAGAATGTCGCGGCGCTGGCATTTTTTGAGTATTGGCAGCGTCGTTCGGCGTGAAAAAATGGCATGCTGGGTGGCCCGACATAAGGAACCGTTCCATGCCAACCCTGCATCTGTTGTGCGGCAAGATTGCCTCTGGCAAATCCACCCTGGCTCACACCCTGGCCGCCGAACACGCGGCCTTTGTGCTCAGCGAAGACCAGTGGCTGGCGCAGCTCTATCCGGGTGAGATTGTGTCGATTGCCGATTACCTGCGCTGCGCCCAGCGTGTTCGCGCGGTGGTGGGGCCGTTGGTGATCAATCTGCTGCAATCAGGCATCAATGTGGTGCTCGATTTTCCGGCGAACACACTGGCCAACCGTGAATGGTTGCTGGGGCTGGCACACGCGGCTCAAGCGCCGCACCGCCTGCATTACCTGGAACTGGATGACGCCACCTGCCGCGCTCGCTTGCATGCGCGCAATGCTCAGGGCGAGCATGATTTTGCCGCCACGGATGCCGAGTTCGACCTGATCACGCGCCATTTCTGTGTGCCCAGTGAGTCGGAAGGCCTGGTGATTGAGGTGCATCGCCCATGAGCGCGCCTCAAGGTGTCGATGCCAATGGTTGTGTGCTGATCATTGCCGATGCGCCCATTCAAGCTCAATTCCAACCGCTGCTGGCCGATGTGCGCGAGTCGCTGGCAGGCGCAGGGCTGGGCTTGCACAGCCTTTACCTCTACGGCAGTGTCGCGAGGGGCGATGCCAGCCCAGGCGAGTCCGACCTTGATGTGACGCTGGTGCTGACTGATCCGCCGGATGCGCACGTGCTTGAGGCGCTGGAACAGCTGCGCCAGGCCCTGGAGCAACGGCACGAGGTGGTGAGCAAGATCGACTTCGACATCGGCCACCGCGCCGAGGTGCTGGCGCCCGAGAACCGCAACCGCTGGGGCTTCTGGCTCAAGCACCATTGTCGTTGCGTGTGGGGCGATGATCTGTCGCTGCGCTTTGAGCCGTTTCGGCCCTCACGTGACATCGCCATGGCGCTCAATGCTGACTTCGAGCCGGTGTTGAGCGGTTACCTCACACGCATTGAACACGCCAGCTCGCCACCCGAGCGACTTCGCCTGCAACGCGAAGCGGCGCGCAAGTTGATTCGGTCGACGCACATTCTGCGCGCGGCAGATGCGTCGGGCTGGCCGCAAACCCTTGAAGAGCACGTGGCGTTATTCGTGCAGCATTACCCGTCGATGCGTGTCCAGATCGCCTACTTCCTGTTTGAAGCGCGCAACCCGAGTGCCGAATGCGCAGCGTTTTCTGCGCGCCTGCAGGCCTTTGTCAGCTGGATGGTTTCAGAGCAGGTTTAGATAGGTATATTGGCGCTCAACCTCACTTTGCATACGCCGAGCCTATGATCAACTTTCGCCTGATTCGCCACCTCTGGCTGTTCCTCGCCGTTGCCGAAGAACAGAATTTCGGCCGTGCCGCCAAGCGCTTGGGCATGTCGCAACCGCCGTTGAGCGAGCAGATCCAGGTGTTGGAACAGGCGCTCAAGGTCACCTTGTTCGAACGCTCGCGGCGCGGCGCCAAACTCACGCCGGTAGGCGCGGCGATCCTGCCGGCGGTGCGCAAGTTCGCCGAGCAGTTGGAACGCCTGGAGCTGGCGGTCGAGGAGGCGGTGGCGGGGCAGTCGGGCCTGCTCACCATTGGCGCGATTTCCACGGCGATGTTTGATGTGTTGCCGGGGTTGATCAACCAACTCAAACAGCACTACCCGCACCTCACCGTGTCGGTGCGCGAGATTGACAGTGTCGAGGCCGTGCCCGCTCTGGAGGCGGGGGATATCGACCTGGCCTTTGCGCGGCTCGACGGCGACCTGGGCCCCGCGATCCAGTCGCTGCCATTACTCGAGGATCGCCTGATGGTGGCCTTGCCCAGCGACCACCCGCTGGCAACGCGCACTCGCATCAGTCTGTCGAGCCTGGCCAGCGAGCCACTGGTGATGTTCTCGCGCAGGGTCAGCCCGGTGTATTTCGACAACCTGATCGCCACGTGTCGCGCCAGCGGGTTTTCGCCGCGCGTGCTGCATGAGGTGCGTTCCGTGGCATCGCAAATCGCGTTCGTCAGCTGTGGCCAGGGCATTGCCCTGGTGCCGGCGTCCCTGAAGAAACTTGCACCGGACAATGTGGTGCTGCGCGCGCTGACACAAAAGCTCAACGTGGTGACGACGGCGGTGGCGTGGAATAGCGAACGGCCCAACCCATTGGTCACGCAGGTCATCGCGCACTTGCAGGCTCATACGATTGGCGTATGAGTCTGTTCTGTTATCCGTCATTTACATAAGGCCGGGAAAGTCTTCAAATGCGCCGCCTGTCTGTTGAGGGAGTGCCCACCATGTCGTTTGTCCACACCGCTGTGCCGCTGACGGTAGACGGCGTTGCGTTGAGCATCGCTGCGCTGTATCGCAGTGGCACGCGCGCGCCCATTGTGTTTTTGCATGGGTTTGGTTCGACCAAGGAAGACTACGCCGATATCGTCCTGCACCCAGCGTTCGACGGGCATGCCGTTGTCGCTTTTGACGCGCCCGGTTGCGGTGAAAGCGAGTGCGCCGATCTGTCGAAGATTTGCATTCCCTTCCTGCTGGAGACGGCTTTGCAGGTGCTGGAGCATTTCGATGTCGAGCGCTTCCATCTGGTGGGCCACTCGATGGGCGGTTTGACCGCATTGCTGCTTGCGCATCGTTTTCCGGAGCGGGTACTGAGCTTCACCGACATCGAAGGCAATATCGCCCCCGAGGATTGTTTCCTCAGCCGGCAAATCGTCGATTTCCCGGCCGATGATCCCGATGCGTTTTTCAGCGCTTTCATCCACCGCACGCGCCAGGCACCGGCGTATGCCAGCGCGCTGTATTCGGCGAGCCTGCGCCATAGAGTCCGAGCCGGCGCAGTGCGCGGGATCTTCGCGTCGATGGTCGAGCTGTCTGACCACGCCGACCTGATGGGCAAGTTCCTCGGGCTGCCGTGTCCGACGATGTTCATGTACGGCGAGCAGAACGCCACGCTGTCCTACTTGCCGCACATCCAGGCCAATGGCGTGCGCCTGGCGCCGATTGCCCAGTGCGGGCACTTTCCGATGTATTCCAATCCGGCGGCGATGTGGCGGCAGATTGCAGACTTCCAAAGTCGCACGCTTTAGGACTTGAAGCGTCCCACCAAGGCGTTCAGCTCATCCGACAAACCTGCCAATCGCCCCGAATCGTCCTGGGCTGAATGAGCCAGGCTTTCGACCAGTCGCGCCTCGTCATAGATCTGCTGGATGTGCCGGTTGATCTCTTCGGCGACGCTGTGTTGCTCCTCGGCGGCGGCGGAAATCTGCAGGTTCTGGTCGCGGATTTCATTCACCGACAGCTGAATGCCTTCAAAACTGTCTCGCGCATTTTCAATCGACGACACGCTGGCGCGTGACAGGTCCAGGCAACTGCTCATCTTTTGCGTGACTTCCAAGGTCTTGCTGCCCAGGGTGCCGAGCAGTTGCTCGATCTCGCCAGTGGAGTCCGAGGTGCGCTTGGCCAGCGCACGCACTTCATCGGCCACCACGGCAAACCCACGGCCTTGATCACCGGCGCGGGCGGCTTCAATCGCCGCGTTGAGCGCCAGCAGGTTGGTCTGTTCGGCGATGGCGCGAATGGTGCCGAGGATCTGGTTGATGCTGCGGCTGCCGGCTTCCAACTCGACCATCGCCTGGGACGACTCGGTGAGGCGGCGGCCCAGGCGGTTGACGTTATCGGTGGTGACTTCGATCTGCTGCTTGCCCTCGGCCACGCGGCGATGGCCGTTCTCGGCCGACTCTGCCGCGCCGCTGCAGGAGCGCGCGACCTCGTTGGCGGTGGCGACCATTTCGTTGAACGCGGTGGATACCAGTTCCACCGCCTCGCGCTGGCGCCCAGCGGCTTCGTTCATGTTGTGCGCCACCTGGCTGTTGCCCCGTGAGGCGTCCTGCAAGTTGGTCGAGGCCGCGCCGATATGCTGGATCAGCTGACGGATAGCAGCGAGAAACTTGTTGAACCAGCCAGCCAGTTCGGCGGTTTCATCCTTGCCCTGCACCTGCAATTCATGGCGTAGATCGCCTTCGCCTTGGGCAATGGACTGCAAACCCGTGCTGACCTGGCCGATCGGCTTGACGATCACCTTGGAAAACGCGGCTGCAATCAGCCCGAAGATCAACACCAGCACCGCCACAATGGCTGCGGTGAGGTAAGTCATGCGCGTGGCAGCCGCCATCACCTCGTTGTATTCGATCAGCCCGACATAGCGCCAGCCGAGGCCGGGCGAGGTCCAGACGTTGGCCATGTAGCGCACGCCGTCGATGACCACCTCGGTGGAACTCTGGATCGTTTCGGCCAGGCGCGCATAAGGCGCGCCGAGCGCTTTGAGCGGCTTGAAGTTGTGCGCGGCATCGCGCGGGTCGACCAGCACCACGCCGTCTTCGATCAGCATCACGTAGCCGCTTTCACCCAGCTTGATGCTCTTGAGCAACTCGGTGAGGTTCTTCAGCGACACACTTACCACGAACACACCCTTGGCCTTGCCGGTGGTGTCCAGCAGCGCGCGCGCGGTGCCCACCAGGGCCACGTCATCCTTGTCGTAATAGTAAGCAGGGGTGCGCACGGTTTTGTTGGGGCTGGCCATCGCGGCCTTGTACCAGGGGCGGGTACGCGGATCGTACTGGGACAGTTGCGGGTCATCGGGCCATTTGGCGTAGGTGCCGTCCTCCAGGCCGATGGACAGAATCGCTGCCGAAGGGTGGGTGGCGCCAAAGCGTGCGAATTGGACAATGACCTGCTGAGCCTGGGCCGGCAGCGGCTGGCTGGCGGCATTGGCAGGCTGATAATTCTTGAGCGTGTTCACCGAAGTGTATACAGGATCGGCGGACATTTGATCGACGTTCTGCAGTGTGCCCTCGAAAAATTGCCGGATGTTGCCATCGATCTGGCGTATTTCGCGGGTGCTGCCGTCGATGAATTGCTCCACCGCCTGGGTTCGTGTGTTCATCACGCAGATCAGCGCGACCAGGCTGACCGGGATAAAGGCCACGGAGACGAACGCGAGTACCAGCTTATTTTTTATTTTCATCGAGACGAGCATCGGCAGGGAGGGCGGCCAAATCATCGTCTCGGCTTGAGAGGCGGCGATTTGCTATCACTGCTTGTTTCGGCTCCTGGGTGGTAAATCTTTAGCGGTATTTTGTGTACAACAAAAATAGTTTTTGTTCTGTGGGTGCGAGCGGCAGAACACGCCCATTCGATTGATGACGTGGCAGCACTTGCCCCATGACGGTTGGGATATTGAAGGCGCGCCAAGCGCGATGCTTCACTGCCGGCCTGTCAGCCAAGTGTGAAGGAACGTTGTCATGACCCACAAAACCTGTTTGATCCTCGGCGCTTCACGTGGGCTCGGCCTGGCCCTCGCCGAAGAATATTGCGCACGCGGTCACCACGTCATTGCTACGTACCGCAGCGATTGCGCGCCGTTGGAGAACCTGAAGATTTGTTACCCCAAGCAATTGACCCTTGAGCACGTCGACATCGCCGACCTGGCGTCGGTGCGTGCGCTGCAGGGCCGGTTGGCGGCCTATCGCCTGAACACGCTGTTTATCAATGCGGGTATCTGCAAAGCCAATGAGTTGAACACGCTGCAGGTCGACGAACAGGACTTTGTCGACATGCTGCTTACCAATGCGTTGAGCCCGATGCGCGCGGTCGAGCTGTTCCATGGCAATGTCGAGCGCAACGGCGTCGTGGCAGTGATGTCATCGGAACTCGGCAGCGTTGCAGGCAACCGCGGCCAATGGGAGTTGTACAGCGCCAGCAAGGCCGCCTTGAACATGTTGATGAAGACCTTTTATAGCCGCCATCAGGGCGACTCCCTGGCCTATCTGCTGGTCGCGCCCGGCTGGGTGCGCACGCAAATGGGCGGCCCCGGTGCGCTGCTCGAGATCGGCGAAAGCATCCCGCGGGTGGTGGAAACCGTGGAAGGGCACGCCGGTGTGTCCGGCCTGACGTTCACGGATCGGCACGGCGTGACCTTACCCTGGTGAACCTTGCCCGAGGGTTGTCAGCGCAGACCTTTGGTTGCCCGTATCGAATCGTCCTTGATGTCCTCGGCGAATTTGCGCATCAGGCGTACCAGGTTTTCGAAATCGCCTTCCTCCCAGGTCGAGAAGATCGACACACCCATGCGCTCGCGGGCGTCATCCACGCGGTCGGTCATCGCCTTGCCCTTTTCGGTGATGACTGACTCGCGTACACGCCGGTCCACGGCACTTTCCTGGCGCAGGATCAGGCCAAGGCTTTCCAGTTTCGCCACTTGGCGGCTCACGGTGGTGTAGTCGCGGCCCACGCGGTCGGCCAGTTCGACCACGCCAATCGGGCCCAGCCGTTCAACCAGCACCAGCAGCGGAAACAACGCGCGGTCCAGGGAAATCCCGGCCTCGCGCACCATGGCTTCGTCACGCTGCGGGCGGTTCATCACCCCAACGATCTCCACGAGCGAGCCGTGCAAGTCACGCAGTTGTGCGCTCATATGTGCGTTTTGCACGCTTTTTGTTGACACTGTGTCTCTCCGTCTTAATATGTGCGTATTGCACATATAGGTGATCCGTATGAACGAGCGATGCGCTGTCGATGTAGTGATTTGCGGTGCCGGCGCGGCCGGTCTGACCCTGGCGATCGACTTGGCTCGACGGGGTATCACGTTCCGCCTGGTCGAAAAAAATGCCGAGCCTTTTCACGGCTCGCGTGGCAAGGGCATCCAGCCGCGGTCACAGGAAATTTTCGAAGACCTCGGGATTCTGGATCGCCTGTTCGCCGTGGGTGGAGTCTATCCGACTGAGCGGCGCTACCGCGACGATGGCAGCTACACCGATGGCGATTCCATCGAGCGCAACGCCTCGACGGCGGCCGAGCCGTATCAACAACCGTTGATGGTGCCGCAATTTCTGACCGAACGCGTGATGCGCGAACGCTTGCTCGAGCTCGGTCATCGGCCGGAGTTTGGCTGCGAGTTGGTGGCATTCGAACAAGATGACGAGGGCGTCAGCGTACAACTGGCCAGCGCGGCAGGCACGCAATCAGTGCGTGCGCGCTGGTTGGTGGGCGCCGACGGCGGCCGCAGTTTTGTGCGTCACGCCCTTGAAATCGGGTTTGCGGGTAAGACGCTGGGCGTGCGTGCGCTGGTCGCCGATGTGCAGTTGTCGGGGCTTACGCGGGACTGCTGGCACCGCTTCGGTGAAGGCGACCTGCTGCGGCAGGTCGCCGTGTGCCCTCTGGCCGGCACCGAGCTGTTCCAGATTCAGGCGCCAATCGCGCTCGAGGCTCAGGTCGACCTCAGCGCCCAGGGGCTGACAGCATTCATCGCAAAACGCACCGGGCGCGATGACATCCAGGTGCACGCCGTGTCCTGGGCGTCGGCTTACAGCATGAATGCCCGCTTGGCCGATCACTACCGCGTCGGCCAGGTATTTTTGGTCGGCGACGCTGCGCACATTCATCCACCCACCGGCGGTCAAGGGCTCAACACCAGCGTGCAGGATGCCTACAACCTGGGCTGGAAACTGGCGGCGGTGGCCAACGGTGCACCTGAAACGCTGCTCGACACTTACGAACAAGAGCGGCGCCCGATAGCCGCTTCGGTGCTGGGCTTGTCGACCCAGTTGCTCCAGGGCATGCAACGCGGCGACATGCGCCGGGGCAGGGACGTGCATCAACTCGACCTCGGTTACCCGCAATCGTCACTCGCGCTGGGGCACGCCGAACGCGTCGGCAACCGTGCGCCGGATGCGCGACTGCGTGGCGCCGGCGGGCAATCACTGCGCCTGTTTGATCTGTTCAAGGGCGCGCATTGGACGCTGTTGGGATACGGCGTTGCACCCGGCTTGGTGTCGCCTCGGGCCGGGCTGCATATCCACCTCATTGATGCACACGGTGAGGTAATCGATGAGCAAGGGCAGTTTCAAGACGCTTACGAACTGGCGCCTGGCGAGTGGGTGCTGGTGCGTCCCGATGGCTATGTCGGTGCGATTGTTTCATCGGGCAGCCTCCAATCGCTGGAGGCTTACTTGTTGCAGGTCGGGCTATCGCCGGTGCTGCTGGAAAAGGCCTGCTAACTGCCGCCCGTCATCGACCCTTGAGGAGGATTTGCAGGGCGGCACTCAGGCCTGCCGTCGGGCTGGTGAGGGGCGGCGGCCCTGCGGTGACCCGTGCGGCGGCGCCACTCATGGAGGCTTGGGCCAGTGCAACGGTGGACGCGCCGTTCGTATAGGCGCGATTAGCCGCGTCCGCGATGACGGCCAGGTAGCCGTCCAGATCGCCTGCCTTAAACAGCGCCCACGCGCCTGGCACCCATTGCACATCCACCGACGCGCGGGTGAGTTGCGCGGCCTGCCGGAACAGGCGAGCGGTGGGTTCCAGTGTCGTTTCCACGGCGCACAGGACGGCGATGTTGCCGCCTGCCTGAACCGCCGCGAAGGCCAGTGCCTGGTCAGTACGTAAAATGGCTGTGCTTGGTGAAAGCCCGTCGACCACCGGGCCCAAGGTCGAGCAGGTGAGCACCACGGCGTCGGCCTCAAGCGCGAGCAGGCGCAGTGCCGAGGCGGTTGCGCTGGCAATGTCCACGGTCAGGCCACCGGCCTGTTCGGCGGCGGCGAGCAGGTCTGCGCGCACTTCATGATGCAGAACATTGGGCGCGATCCCCAGCTTGTCTGCGGCGGCATCGAAGACCTTGATATTGCTGGAAGCGGTATGCAGACAGGTCATTCGCATCGGGCTATTCCACGTTGGCTGCGCTGCAATGTTTATCGGAGTCACTCGTCAGTCGGCAGGGCGTGCACCCGTTCGGTTGCTGGGCTAACAGCGTCAGCCCGGCCTATGTTTGCATGGATGCGCCCGGTTCACATAGCCTGTCACTTTCTTGCCTGCGTCATTAAGGACAATGCATGCCGCTGATTTCACACCGCGTAGAACTGGCCCGCAAGGGTGCCAATGACAAGGTTATCTGCCGCATGGCCTCGGGTTGGGCGGTCATGGGCGACGTACAGTTTTTGCCCGGTTACTGCCTGCTGCTGCCCGATCCCGTGGTCGCCAGCCTCAATGACCTGGACGCCAACGCCCGCGCTGCCTACCTGCTCGACATGGTGCGCATCGGCGATGCCCTGTTGGCCGCCACCGGTGCGTTGCGCATCAATTACGAGATTCTGGGAAACTCGGAACCGCAGTTGCACAGCCATATTTTCCCTCGCTACGCCACGGAGCCGGACGACAAGCGCACGATGCCCGCATGGTTCTACGACTGGAAAACGGCACCGCCTTACGCTGAAGAGCAGCACGGTGACCTGCGCAAGAAGCTCGCGCAATTGCTGACCTCCACACTGGACGCAGGATGATGATGCAAAGAAATAAGCTGGTCCCGGAATTGATGGTCACTGACCTGAATGCCAGCCTCGAATTCTGGGTGTCATGGGTTGGCTTCACGGTGGCTTACCAGCGTTTGGAAGAAGGCTTTGCCTACCTTGACCTCAACGGCGCGCAGGTGATGCTCGAGCAAATCGACCCGCGCGCCAATCAGTGGCAAACGGCGGCATTGGACCTGCCGCTGGGGCGCGGTATGAATCTGCAGATTGATGTGGCGGCGGTTGGTCCGCTCATTGAGCGGCTCGATGCTGTGGCGTATCCCGTGTTCAAACCCTGCAAGGATGTCTGGTACAGGGCCGGTGAGGTCGAGGTCGGGCAGCGTGAGTTTCTCGTGCAGGACCCGGACGGTTATTTGGTCAGGCTGGTCGAAAGACTTGGCGAAAGGGCACGCCGGCTCGATGACGGGGTGCCCACATAGCGTGAGGTTCAGTGCGCGATGGCATTCAGCTCAGCGACAGTCTCATCGGTCAATACCAGTTCGCCCACCGCCAGGTTTTCATGCAAGTGCGCCACCGACGAGGTGCCGGGAATCAGCAAAATGTTCGGTGAGCGACGCAGCAGCCACGCCAGCGCCAGCTGCTTGGGCGTCACACCTAGGCGCTGTGCAACACGCGTCAGTGTCGATGACTGTACCGGTGTGAAACCGCCCAGCGGGAAGAACGGCACGTAGGCAATGCCTTGCTGTGCCAGCTCGTCGATCAGGGCGTTATCGTGTTGATGCGCGATGTTGTACAGGTTCTGCACGCACACGAACTTGACGATGTTGCGCGCCTCGGCCACCTGCGTCGGCGTCACGTTGCTGATGCCGATATGGCGCACCAGGCCTTGCTGTTGCAGTTCTGCCAGCGCAGTCAATGGCGCTTCGTTCGAGCCCTCGCCGGGGCCCATCAGGTTGTGGGACGCGCGGAAATTGACCACGTCCAGTACATCCAGGCCCAGGTTGCGCAGGTTGTCATGCACGGCCTGTATCAGCGCTTCCCTCGAAGGCGCGGCATGCCAGCCACCTTCGCTGTCACGGCGGGCACCGATTTTGGTGACGAGGGTGAGGTCATCGCGGTAAGGGTGCAGCGCCTCGCGAATCAGCTGATTGGTGATATGCGGCCCGTAGAAGTCGCTGGTGTCGATGTGGTTCACGCCGGCTTCGACGGCCTCGCGCAGTACGGCCAGCGCGGCCGCTCGATCCTTGGGCGGGCCGAATACGCCGGGGCCTGCCAATTGCATCGCGCCGTAACCGATGCGGTTCACTTGGCGGTCGCCCAATGTGAAGGTGCCGCTGTTTGCCAAGCCCGTCATAGCCATCACCCTTGCTTCATCTGAGTAAGGCTCTAATATGAAGGATCCTTCAGATTTTGGAATTCGCATTCCATGAGCACCGTCAAAGCCACCTTAAAGCCAAGAAAATCAGCGGTTCAGGCGCGCTCAGTCGCCACCGTCGAGGCACTGCACACCGCAACGCTTCAGGTTTTGACCCAGCAGGGCTTGATCCGCTGCACCACCACCCGAGTGGCTGAGCGCGCTGGCATGTCGGTGGGCAGTCTCTACCAGTACTACCCCAACCGCGACGCGCTGCTTGCCGCCGTACTGCAAAAACACCTCGAGTGGGTGGCCGAAGCGGTTGAGTTGGCGTGCGACCGGCACCAAGGCAGGCCGGTGGCGGAAATGGCGTGCGGCCTGGTCAGCGCGTTGGTCACCGCCAAGTTGCGCGACCAGGGCGTTTCCAAGGCGTTGTATGCCATTGCGGGCGAGCGGGGCGGTGCCGAATTGGTCGCGCGCATCAACACGCGCATGGTGGCGGTGATCGCCGCCATGCTGGAGACGGCGCCGGATGCGCATTTTGAAGACCCGATCCTGACCGCCGGGATTTCCCTGAGCGCTATCGTCGGCCCGGTACGGACCCTGCTCGAAGGCAACGCATCGCCTGCGTTCGAAGCAGGACTAGAGCAGCAGACCACACTGCTGTTACGGGCCTATCTGCAAGCCCATCAGCACCCGATTTCAAGCAAGGAATAAAGCGAATGCGCGAGCGTAAGGCGTCACGATTGTTGGTTATAAACCCGGCGGATGAAGTGCTGCTGTTCAGGTTTGTGCATAAAGACGGCGCCCTGGCCGGTAGGGATTACTGGGCCACGCCCGGCGGCGGCGTCGAGGAGGGCGAAACCTTCCACGCGGCAGCTCTGCGCGAACTGCGCGAAGAGACAGGCATTGTGCTCAGCACTGTTGAAGCGCCAGTGGCACAAAACAGCTTTGAGTTGATGCTGCCCAGCGGTGAAACGGTATTGGCGATTGAGCACTACTTTATCGTTCACGTCGCGAGCGAAGCGCTTTCCAGGGCAGAGTGGACGCCGCAAGAGACGCAGGTGATGGCGGACCATCGCTGGTGGTCCGCTCAGGCGTTGCGATCGACCGAGGACACGGTATGGCCCCAGGGACTGATTGAAATGCTGGTCAACGCGGGCATTTTTGCCGCTTAAGCCGCGGCAAGGATATCGAGTGTGTCCATGACCCGGGCGTAGTCCATCGCCAGGTTACTCAGCGACAGCGCATGCACATCCTCGGCAGGCCAGAGCCGCCCCGACAAGTCGGTTTGATCAAACGTATAGCAAGCGTCTGCCGCCACGATCACGTCAAAACCCAGGTTGCCGGCGGACCGCGCCGTAGACTCGACGGAGTTGTTGGTGATCACGCCGACGATCACCAACTGCCTGATCGCGCGTATCTGCAGCCAGCGCTCCAGGCCGGTGACCGCGAACGCATCCGGCGCGTTTTTCTCCAGCACGTGCTCATGCGTGAGCGGCGCCAGCGCTTCCTGGAATTCACAGCCCGGCTGGCCTGGCCAAAACACCGAGCCAGGCGTGCGCGACATATGCCGGACATGCACGACCGGGCGTTGTGACTGCCGCCAGGCGCCCAGAAGCTGCTGCATGTGCAACTCAGCCTCTGGATTGTTGCGGCGCCCAAGCTTGGGATGGTTCATGCCCTGTTGCATGTCGATGATTACCAATGCTGCGTTCGTCGCTAACGGTTCCATGGCACATCCTTTTGCTGATCTGGAGCGAACATACCAGCGATTGCAGGCACGCCAACAGGGATTTGTTCGAACCCGTCGCTGTTTGCCTTTACACTGCGGGCCCCCATTTCAGCAAGGATGCTCTGGATGCGCGCGCTACGTTGCGGTGTGATCCTTTCCATGACCCTCGCGTTGCCGGTCATGGCCGAACCACGCTCGTTCTCGGTCAACGACCCCAGCGGTAACTACCTGGTCGAAGTGCTATTCCCCGAAGTGCCCGAAGCGCTGGATCAACCGGCACCGGCACTGATCACCGTGCGCGACAAAAACACCCTCGAAGTCCTCCAGCAGTTGCAGACCCCGGCCGGAAACGTACCGCTGCGCAACGGCAAAACCGACCCGGATCATTTGGTTGGGCAGTACGGCTTGCTGTACTTTGCCGACATCAACGCTGATGGCCGCCAGGACCTGGCGATCCGCAATGGCAACGGCGCCGATGAAGGTTTCCAGTACAACTACGATGTGTACCTGCAAGACCCGCAGAAAACCCAATGGGTGCTGAATGAGCCGCTGACCGAGTTGGCTAACGCAACCTCCGGCGGGATGTTTTCGGTCAACGCGCAGGACGGCGTTATCCATTCGCAAACAGATCGTGGTTGCTGCTGGACGCGCTCGGCGCAGTGGCAAATGCGCGACGGTCAGTTGGTGCAGCTGAGTTCGTATACACAGGAAGAGGTCCCGCCCACCGAATTTGGCCAGAACTCCAGCATGCCCCGCGGCTATATGCTGCGTACCACCGGCGAATGGAAGGCCGGCCAATGGCTGGAAACCCCGAGGCTGGAAGGCCCCGTCAACGAAGATGCACGCCGGTTGGTCGGCACGCTCAACGGCAAGATCCCGGTCGAAATCTGGTACCAGGACCAGGGCGCGGTGGTGATTGGTGAGTTGCGATACACCAAGAGTGGCAGCGGTGCGCCGATCAAATTGATTGGTTCGAGAGCAGACTATGACGGTGAGCCTTTTCTCAACCTGCATGAATACACCGACGACGGCCATCAAACCGGCATCTGGCGGATCTCCACAGACTATGGCGGCACCTGGGTCAGCGGCGCCAGGGGCGACGACCGCGAATTGGCGATCCAATTGCACGATGAGTACCAGGAACCGGACTACACCAAACTCGACGAAGTCGCGCGTGACCAGCGCAGCGGCCACTACCAGATGCGCAGTGACTTCCTGGACCGCGACGGCGACCTCGACCTGAAAATCCTGCCCGAGCGCGATGCCCAGGGCAGGGAACTGGCGGAAATCACCCTCACCCTGAAAGACACCGCGAGCGCGAAGGCGATCGCGACGGCGCGCTATACGGTGCCGATGGAAACCGAGAACCTGATCATCGTGCACGAGCCGCTGGCGTCGCAGCGCGTTGGCCCGTACCACATCCAACTGGTGAAAAACTTCGCGGTGATCGAACATAACTCGGCGCCGGACAGCCCGGACTACTTCACGGGCATGTACCGCAAACAGCCCTGATTCACCTGCCAGCCTAGGACGTGAGAACTCATGCCTGTACACATTCGCCTGGCGCTTGCCGATGACGCGCCGCTATTGCCCAGCGTTGAGCTGAGCGCCGCTCACGTATTCCGTCATATCGATGGCTTGAGCTGGCTGGCAGACACCCCCACGGTGAGCGTTGAACGCCATCGCCAACTGATCGGACTATCGACCTGTTGGGTGGTCGTCGATGCTGACGCCCAGCCACAGGGTTTCCTCAGCGCAGAACGCCAGGGCGATGCTTTGCATATTCATGAGGTGTCCGTCGCGCAATCCATACAAGGCCAGGGATGGGGGCGCAAACTGGTGGAAACGGCGATGGACTGTGCGCGTTCCTATCCACTGCGTGCGGTGACACTGACGACGTTCAAGCATGTGCCGTGGAACGCGCCGTTTTACAGCCGCCTGGGTTTCCAGCAGCAAGGGGACAAGCGCCTGGCAGATATCCTGGCCGACGAGTACGCCCACGGCTTTGAAGCCGGTAGCCGGTGTGCAATGACGTGGTGGGTATCGCCCAGTAAGGGCGCCTGAAACGGCCCCCCACCAGTTGCACTCGCCGGCCGCCAATGTGCCGGTGGACCAACATGGCAAGACCGACAATGGGCTGCTTGGGCCGTTCAGCCTGCTGTATTTCGCCGACTTCGACCAGGACGGTCGCCAGGACCTGGCGATTCGCAATGGCAACGATCCCATCCAGCGCTACAAACCGATGTTCGATGTTTACCTGCAAGACCCGCAAACCCAGCGTTGGGTAATCAACGCGCCCTTGACCAAGCTGGCCTGGGAGACCAGCAGCGGCATGTTCTCGCTCAGTCCCTCAGAGGGCATTTTGCTCTCCCAAGTGGACCGCGATTGTTGCTGGACCCGTTCTACCCGCTGGAAAATGCGCAACGGCGAGCGGGTACGGCTGAGCGCCTACACCCAGGAAGAAGTCCCGCCCACCGAGTTCGGCGAAAACTCCAGCATGCCGCGCGGCTACACGGGGCCAATGGAAACCGAGAACCTGATCATCGTGCGTGAGCCGTTGGCACCCCCTTCAAACGGCCCGTACCACATTCAACTGGTGAAAAATTTCGCGGTGATCGAGCACAACTCGGCGCCGGACAATGCCATGTTCTTCACCGGCATGTCCCGCAAGCAACCCGCTCAACCCTGAGTGGGTCAGCGCAGCTTCTCGAGCATCTGGTAGTACCACATGCCCACCGCCAGCATCGGGTTGCCGAACACATCGCCCAGCGGCACCTTGATGTGTTTGCAGCCGGCAAAGGTGTCGTACTTTTCCAGCGTGCCGGTCAGCGCTTCGGCCATGATCTCGCCCATGATGTGGCTGGTGGCGATGCCATGCCCCGAGTAGCCCTGGCAGTACCAGACATGCTCTGAAAGCTTGCCCAGCTGCGGGATGCGATTGATCACAATGCCCATCGCACAACTCCACTGGAACTCGATGTCTACCCCCCTCAGTGCGGGAAACGTACGCTCGATGCATGGGCGCAGCTCTGCGGCAATGTCGCGTGAGTCGCGCCCGGAATAGTTTGCGCCGCCACCGAACAGCAAGCGCCCATCGCCCGTCAGGCGGTAGTAATCGAGCACGAACCGGCAGTCGTACACCGCCAGGTCCTGTGGGTTGATCTGCTGCGCCAGCGCGCCCAGCGGCGCGGTCGTGACAATGCCGCCCATGGCCGGGAAGATTTTGCCCTTGAGCTGTTTGGGTTCGAGCCTGTGGTACACGTCGCCGGCCAGCAGCACCTGGCGCGCGTCGATGCGGCCAAGGGCGGTGATCACGGCAGGCCGGTCGCCATGCACGATTTCCAGCACCGCGGAATTCTCATAAATCAAGGCGCCCAGGCTGTGCGCCGCGCGGGCTTCGCCCAGGCATAGGTTCAGCGGATGCACGTGCAGGTTGCGCGTGTTTTTCAGCGCGCCGAGGTACAACGGGCTGTCCAGATGCTCACGCATAGCGGCCTGATCGAGCAGACTGACCTGATCGCCCATGCCGCGCCGTTGTGCCTGGTCGTGGAAAGCACGCAGTTCGCTCAGGTGCGAGGGCTTCATCGCCGCGTGCAAGTGGCCGTGCTTGAGGTCGCAGTCAATGGCGTAGGTGTTCACGCGTTGCTCGATGATCTCGTGACCACGCCAGCGCAGGTGCCAGATGAAGTCGTCCACCTGCGTGCCCAGGCGGTTGCGCATTTGCTCGCGCATGGCCTCATCGCCCGACAGGCTGCCGGTGACTTGCCCACCATTGCGCCCGCTGGCGCCCCAGCCGATCCGGTTGGCTTCGACAATCGCAACCTTGAGCCCGCGTTCAGCCAGCTCGACGGCACTGGCAACGCCGGTGAAGCCGCCGCCGATAATCACCACGTCAACGCTGACCTGGCCTTGCAGGGTCGGGTACTGGGTAGCGTCGTTGAGGCTGGCGGTGTAATACGAGGCGCTGCGCTGGGCAGCACCGATGACAGGGCGCAGGGCTGCGGTCATGGAATGATCCTTCTGAAAAAATGAATGCCGGCGAGGCGTTTCGACTTGATCAGAGGCGTGCATCGGGCGGACGCGCATGACGGCAATGCCACAGCGCCCAGAAGGCCAGGATGATATTGAACAGCGGGTTTTCGCAGGGACGCGCACGCGCCTTCGGAAAGCAAGGGTGCAGGTGGCGAGGGAACACACGCAATAGCGAAATCATGGTTGCCGATGCTCCCACCACGCGCAGGTGCGTTAAATCGCCGTTTGTGTACCTTCAGTTATGGCTTCGTTAAACAATCGTCGCGGCGGCGCAACGCTCCCTCATACCACGCTTTGGCGATACAAGGTGCTGGTATGCCCTACGCCGGCGGCGTTCAAACGCGCCACCAGGTCCTCTCGAGCCGCACGCCCACCTGCACGCACATACTCAAGCTCCGACGCGGTAATCAACACCACCGGCACCAGTCGCACCGGCGATAGCGGCATGTCTTCAAGGCGGGTAGGGAAGTCTGGTTCGGGCCCACCGAGCAGCACACCGGCGGCGTCGTCTTCGGTGACGAACAGCGTGGGCACTTGATCGCTCATCTGATGTGACAGGCTGAACCCTGGCAGTTCCAAAGACAGTACGCCGTGATTGTCCAACTGGTGGGTAATGCCGCCCGCGTTAGCCACGGTCTTGGCGACGTGTTCGAGCAGCTCGAACGCCCAACTGCGACGCAAAGGGTCGACATCACCCGGCTCGCCACGGGCGTCGTCGGGGATATCCGGTGTTTCCAGGAACAATTCCATCTCAAACCCATTGCCCAGCCCTTCTGCATCGTCGAAGGGGTCGGACAGGCCTTCGGTGGCGAGGACGATGGATTCATCACGGCGCACCACGCGGTACGCCTGGCGGGTGGAGGGCCAATGAGGACCGCCGGTAAAGCTTGGGCTGATCATGTACGTCAGCACGTCCTGTTCCACGCGACCCACGGTCTGCCAGTGACGGTCCAGGCAATCGCCGCTGGCAAGGCGCGCGGCGATATTGGCTGCATCTGCTGCTGTTTCAACCGGCTCAACAGGTTCAGTCGGCGCGGACAGGGCCGCTTCGGCGTCAGGTTTTTTGGCAATACCGAACAACTTCTTGAAGAAGTCCATGGGCATTCCTTTGCTGGAGATAAGTGCTTTACAGCAGATTCAGTGCGTTTACATAGGCGCGAAACATATCAGCCATTCCATCGGCGTAAACAGCTATTTCCGCCGCCGTACGTGGGCTGCCGGAAAAATCCTTACCCACCGAGCTGAGCGTGGTCAGGATCAAATCGCAGGCCAGTGCTCGGCGTTCAGCAGGCACATCGGGTAGCAATTCAAGCATGAACGTCTCAAAGGCGCGCTGACCTGCCGCGCGCACTTCCACGGCTTCGGGCGCATCGCGATACAGCGGCGCGGCGTCGTTCAGCGCTACGCGCATCTGCGCTTCCTCGCATTCGGAATGAATAAACGCATGCACCAGGGTGCGCAGGCGCTCAAGCGGCGCAACGTCGGTTTTATCCAGAATGTCGCGCAGCATCTGCGTGGTCTGCTGCCACTCATCGCTCTGCAGTCGGAACAGGATGGCCGCCTTGTTGGGGAAGTACTGGTACACCGAACCGACACTCACGCCGGCTTTTTCCGCCACGCGTGCGGTGGTGAAACGCGTCGCGCCTTCCTTGGCCAAAACCTGAATAGCTGCTTGCAGGATCGCCGCCACCAGCTCGGTGGAACGCGCCTGTTGTGGCTGTTTGCGTGAGGAAATACGGGCGGTCTGGCGGGTTGTCATCAAGGGCTCCAGCGGCGGGGCTAACGCGAATAGCGAATGCGACGAATCACTCGCATACTTTTAATGCGACGAATTAGTCGCATCTTAGTCCCAACCTCACGGAAATCAATCATGTCGACCCTGACCTCCGCGCCAATGGCGCCCTTGATCGAACGCCTGTACGCACAAGCCAATGCGGCCACCAGCCCTCTCATCAACAGCGTTTCGCGTGAAGAACGCGACCGTCTGATGCACAGCAAAACCGACTACCTCGCGCTCTACATGATGCTCAAAGACCTGTGGCTGCCGGTCTCTCGCGACACCGGCACCTTGTTGTACCTGTTGGCGCGCAGCACTAAGGCGCGGGCTATCGTGGAGTTTGGGACGTCGTTTGGCCTTTCTACCTTGTTCCTGGCCGCCGCGTTGCGCGACAACGGTGGCGGCGTGCTGATTGGCAGCGAATTCGAGCCCTCGAAGATCGCCCTGGCACGCGAGCATTTCATTCAGGGCGGCGTCAGCGACCTGATCGAAATCCGTGAGGGCGACGCCTTGGTGACGTTGGCCACAGACCTGCCGGAAGCGGTCGATCTGCTGCTGCTCGATGGCGCCAAGAGCCTGTATGGCGACGTGCTGCACCGGGTGGAAAAACACCTGCGGCCCGGCGCGCTGGTGATAGCCGACAATACCGACTATTGCCCGCATTACCTGGCGCACGTGCGCGAGCCTGCGAACGGCTACCTGTCCGTGCCCTTTGCCGATGACATCGAACTCTCGATCCGCTTGCGCTAACAGGAGTCACCTCATGCATGTATTTGTCACGGGAGCCACCGGCTGGGTTGGCTGCGAAGTGGTCAAGGATCTGATCGGCGCCGGCTACCGGGTCACCGGTTTGGCCCGCAGCGATGAAAAGGCCCAGGCACTGGCGGCCACCGGCGCGAAAGTGCTGCGCGGCTGTCTGGATGACCTGGACGTTTTGCGCCGTGCGGCCTGGAGCGCAGATGCGGTCATCCATACCGCGTTCAATCATGACTTCACACGGTTCATCGAAAACTGCGCACAGGACCGTCGCGTGATCGAGGCGCTGGAAAGTGTGCTCAAAGGTTCGGATACGCCGCTGATCGTGACCTCGGGTTTGTCTGGCCTGGCGCGCGGCGCGCTCGAGAGTGACTTACCGAACGCTGGCGCCCCGCGCCAATCCGAACCCGCCGCGCGCCTGTTGGCCGAGCGTGGCATACGGGCGGCAACCGTGCGACTGGCGCCATCGGTGCACGGGGTAGGCGACCATGGTTTTCTGCCGATTTTGATTCGCCTGGCACGGCAGACGGGCGTGTCGGCCTATATCGGCGACGGCGAGAATTGCTGGTCCGGCGTGTACCGCACCGACGCGGCGCGGGTCTACCGCCTGGCGCTGGAGGAGGGCGTCAGCCAAGCCGTGTACCACGCGGTTGCGGACGAGGCCGTGCCCTTCAAAGCCATCGCTGAGGTCATCGGGCGCCGCCTGGGTGTGCCGGTGCAATCCCGGCCGCGTGAGCATTTTGGTTGGTTCGCGATGATGGCCGGGGCCGACATGGCCGTTTCCAGCGCGCGCACCCGCGACCTGCTGGGCTGGGCTCCCAGCGGCCCGGACTTGCTCACAGACCTTGATCAAGCCGACTACTTCACCCTCTGACGGAAGGTTTTCATGACTCAACCTGTCTTGCTCAAAATGCTGCCGATCACGCTGGCGGTGTTCGTCGGTTTCCTGATCATCGGCCTGCAGTTGCCGGTGCTGGCGCTGCACCTGAACCACACCCTGGGCATGAGCACCCTGGTGGTCGGCGTGGTGGTGGGCGCGCAGTTCGCGGCGGCGTTGCTGTCACGGGCCTGGGCCGGCAATTTTGCCGACATGCGTGGGCCCAAGCGTGCGATGTTGATTGGCATGCTGGTGGCGGCCAGTTCCGGTGTGCTGTACCTGGCGTCGCTGGCGTTTGTCGACACACCGGCGCTGTCGGTGTGGGTTCTGCTCGCCGGGCGCGTGGTGCTGGCCGTGGGTGAAAGCCTGATCATCACCGGCTCGATGGGCTGGGGCATGGGCCTGGTCGGGCCGCAAAACGCCGGCAAGGTCATGGCCTGGATCGGCATTGCGATCTATGCCGCATTTGCGCTGGGTGCACCGTTGGGCGTGGCAATCAACAGCCAGTGGGGGTTCAGTGGAATCAGTATCGCGACCCTGCTGTTGCCGCTGTGCGCGCTGGCTATCGTCGCGGGGGCCAAGGGCGTTGCGCCCACCAGCCAGCGGCGCACCTCGTTTTACAAAGTACTGGGCACAGTGTGGTTGCCGGGCCTGGGGCTGGCGTTTTCCAGCATCGGTTTTGGGCTGATCACAGCGTTTATCGCGCTGCTGTTTGCGTCCAAGGACTGGGGCAACGCGTCGTTCGCCTTCACCGCGTTTGGCCTTGCATTTATTGGCGCGCGAATCTTCTTCGGGCACCTGCCGGACAAGCTCGGTGGCGCAGTCGTCGCCTTGGTCTGTGTACTGATCGAAGCGGCGGGGCAGTTGTTGATCTGGGGCGCAGGCTCACCGCTGACGGCGTACGTGGGCGCAGCGCTGACCGGCTTCGGTTATTCGTTGGCGTTCCCGGGGTTTGGTGTCGAGGCGATCAAGCGTGCGCCCCCGCAAACGCGCGGACTGGCCATGGGCGCCTATGTGGCCTTCCTCGATATTGCGTTAGGGATCAGCACTCCGCTGGCCGGCGCCTTGGCCGGTGCTACCGACGTAGCGTCGGTGTACCTGGCAGGCGCCGTGGCGGTGACGATGTCGGTGGTGGTGGCGTGGCTGTTGTTGGCTAAACAGCCTGAACTCAGCGCTTGCTGAAGGCCAGGCGCGCGGCAAATACAAAGAAGATCAGGCCCGTGGTGCGGTCCATCCACTGAATGACCTTTTCTCGGCGCAGGAAGCCGGACAGTGGCCGGGTGGCGCCAATCAACGCCAACGACCACGCCAGCCCCAACACCACGTGAATGCTCACCAGGCCGAACGTCCAGGCAATCAACGAATGGCCTTGGGGAATGAACTGCGGCAGGAACGACACGTAAAAAATCCCCACCTTAGGGTTCAGCACATTGCCCAGCATGCCCTTGAAAAACCAGTTGCCGCCGGGCCTGGCGTCAGCGTTGGCCGACGACAGTGAACGGCGCGGGCGCAGCAGCATGTGCACGCCCAACCAGGCCAGGTAAGCGGCGCCGCAATACTTGAGCAGGTTGAACGCCACCTCCGACACTGCAATCAACGCGCCCAGCCCAAAAGCCACGGCCGCGCCCCACACCAGGCAACCGGCGTTGATGCCGAGGGCAGCGTGCAGCGCCTGACGCTTGCCTTCTACCGTAGCGGTGCGCAGCACCAAGGCGGTGTCGAGCCCGGGCGTGAGCGTCAGCACAGTGGCGGCGAAGGTGAAGGCGAGGAGGTTGTCGGTGAGGGTCATGGGCGCACAACTTCAATGAGAGGTTGGCTGGAACGTTAGCACCGATCGGCAGCCAATTCGGAAAACCCTGAGACTTCCCGGCGAAAATCTTCATAATGGCGGCCAATTTGTTTAGCTCGTTCTGGTGTGCCCGCATGGAAATTAAGGTCAACTTTCTCGACAACCTTCGGCTTGAAGCCAAGTTCGATGACTTCACGGTGATTGCCGACCAACCCATTCGCTATAAAGGCGATGGTTCGGCCCCGGGTCCGTTCGATTACTTCCTGGCTTCGTCGGCGTTGTGTGCGGCGTACTTTGTGAAGCTGTACTGCGAAACGCGCAATATCCCCACCGAAAATATTCGCCTGTCGCAAAACAACATCGTTGACCCGGAAAACCGCTACAACCAGATCTTCAAGATCCAGGTCGAGTTGCCGGCGGATATCTCCGACAAGGACCGCCAGGGCATTTTGCGCTCCATCGACCGTTGCACCGTCAAGAAAGTCGTGCAGGCAGGGCCCCAGTTTGTGATTGAAGAGGTGGACAACCTCGACGCCGATGCCCAGGCGTTGCTGATGCCTAATGCTGCTTCTGAAACGGGCACCTACATCGCTGGCAAGGACCTGCCGCTGGAGCAGACCATCGCCAACATGTCCGGCATCCTCGCGGGGCTGGGCATGAAGATTGAAATCGCCTCGTGGCGCAATATCGTGCCCAACGTCTGGTCGCTGCATATCCGCGATGCTCAGTCGCCGATGTGCTTCACCAACGGCAAGGGCGCGACCAAAGAGGGCGCACTGGCGTCGGCGTTGGGCGAGTTCATCGAGCGGCTCAACTGCAACTTCTTCTACAACGACCAGTTCTGGGGTGAGGAACTGGCCAACGCGCCGTTCGTGCACTACCCGGATGAGCGCTGGTTCCAGCCGGGCAGCAAAGACGAGCTGCCGCCTGAAATCCTCGACGCCTACTGCCTGAAAATCTACAACCGCGATGGCGAACTGCGCGGCTCGCACCTGTATGACACCAACTCGGGCAATGAAGAACGCGGCATTGTTTCGCTGCCGTTCGTGCGCCAGTCCGATGGCGAGGTGGTGTACTTCCCGTCCAACCTGATCGAAAACCTCTACCTCAGCAACGGCATGAGCGCCGGCAATACCCTGGCCGAAGCCCAGGTGCAGTGCCTGTCGGAGATTTTCGAGCGCGCGGTCAAGCGCGAAATCATCGAAGGCGAATTCGCCCTGCCGGACGTACCGGCTGAAGTGCTCGCCAAATACCCGGGAATTCTTGCCGGTATTCAAGGTCTGGAAGCCCAGGGCTTCCCGGTGCTGGTCAAGGACGCGTCCCTGGGCGGTGAATTCCCGGTGATGTGCGTGACCTTGATGAACCCGCGCACCGGCGGCGTATTCGCCTCGTTCGGCGCCCACCCAAGCCTGGAAGTGGCGCTGGAACGCAGCCTCACCGAATTGCTTCAGGGCCGCAGCTTCGAAGGCTTGAACGACCTGCCGCAGCCGACCTTTGAAGGCCACGCGGTGACCGAACCGAACAACTTCGTCGAGCATTTTATCGACTCCAGCGGCGTGGTCTCGTGGCGCTTCTTCAGTGCCCAGTCAGACTACGAGTTCGTTGAGTGGGATTTCTCGGGCCAGGGCGAAGACTCGAATGCCCAGGAAGCCGCGACCCTGTTTGGCATCCTCGAAGGCATGGGCAAAGAGTCCTACATGGCGGTGTACGAACACCTAGGCGCAACCGCCTGCCGCATCCTTGTACCGGACTACTCGGAAATTTACCCGGTGGATGACCTGATCTGGGACAACACCAACAAGGCGCTGTTTTTCCGGGCCGACATCCTCAACCTGCACAGCCTCAACGATGACGAGCTCAAAGCGCTGGCTGAGCGTCTGGTGGAAAGCGAGCTGGACGATTACACCGACATCACCACCTTGATCGGCATCGAGTTCGACGACAACACCGCGTGGGGCCAACTGACCATTCTGGAGTTGAAGCTGCTGATCTACCTCGCCTTGCAGCAATATGAGGAGGCGAAAGAGTGCGTGGAGATGTTCCTGCAGTACAACGACAACACTGCTGATCGCGGCCTGTTCTATCAGGCGGTGAACGCGGTGTTGGAGATGCACCTGGACGAGGACCTGGAACTCGCGGATTACGAGGCCAACTTCCGCCGCATGTTCGGCAATGAGCGCATGGACGCGGTGATCGGCTCGGTCAACGGCACGCTGCGTTTCTATGGCTTGACGCCGACCAGCATGAAGCTGGAAGGGCTGGATCGGCATTTGCGCTTGATCGACAGCTACAAAAAGCTGCACGCGGCGCGTGCGAATATCACCTCAGCCTGACGCGTAAACCCCTGTGGGAGCGGGCTTGCCCGCGATGCAGACACCTCGGTGTTTCAGGTGTACCGAGCTGATGCTTTCGCAGGCAAGCCAGCTCCCACCTTTGAGTGCGGCGACAATCAACATCATTCAGCCCGACGCTGAACCCCTGTGGGAGCGGGCTTGCCCGCGATGCAGACACCTCGGTGTTTCAGGTGTACCGAGGTGATGCTTTCGCAGGCAAGCCAGCTCCCACCTTTGA
>NZ_CAWPSZ010000021.1:0-47582 GCF_963890955.1 Pseudomonas sp. MF6747 | reverse complement strand
GTGGCGCGATGCGCAGATCGACCAGGTGCTGGCACCTGTCGCGTTTGAATGGCAAAACCAGCCACTCACCCCGAAAAATCTCCTGTAACGCCCGTCTGCCCGGATTCAAAGGTGGACGCCGGCTCGCAAATCCCAGTGGCGAGCGGGCTTGCCCCGCGTCGGGCTGCGTAGCAGCCCCACAACAGGCGCTGAGTTTTACCAGCAAATTTCAACGCCTTTACTGGGGCTGCTGTGCAGCCCAACGCGGGGCAAGCCCGCTCGCCACAAAGCTTGCTTGCTACACGTTGTAGTGTGCCTTGTAGGCTTTCAGCGCCTTGAGCCGCTCGCGCTTGAGCGCCTCGCCCAGCGCAGGTCCCTTGAAGCCTTTCTCCAGCAGGGGCGCCACCGCGACTTCGCGCGCAACCTTGGCCGCGCCGCGCAAATAATCCGCCTGTGGATAACTTCGTTGCTCAAGGCCCTTGCGGCCGCGTGCATCCATTTCACAGCTCACCACGAACTCCTCAAACCGCTGAGGCCGGCGATACACGTCAAAACTCTGCAGCAGTTCCAGCAATGTCGAGGCCTTGAGTTCCAGAGCGCGGTGGCCATGAGTGTGATATTGGCCCACCAGCAGTGCCAACTCCTGGCAATCCTTTGGCACCTTGAAGCGTTCGTTGACCGCCTTGATCAGCTTCAAGCCTGTCTGTTCATGAGCAATATGCTGCGGCAACTTATCCACAGCCGTCAGGCCCTTTCCCACGTCATGCAGCAGGCAGGCCCAGCGCACGGTGAGGGGTTGTTTGTGCAGGGCGGCCTGTTCCAGCACGCTCAAGGTGTGCAGGCCGGTGTCGATCTCGGGGTGATGGGCCTCCGGCTGCGGCACGCCGAACAACGCGTCCACTTCCGGCATCAGGGTTTTCAGCGCATGGCAGTCGCGCAGCACCTGGATGAACACCTGAGGTTGATCTTCCATCAAGGCCCGGGAGATTTCCTTCCAGCTACGCTCGGGCGTCAGGGCTTCCAATTCGCCGGACTCGCTGAGTTGGCGCATCAGGCCGAGCGTCTCAGGCGCTACCGTGAAACCCAGATGGGCATAACGCGCTGCGAAGCGCGCAACACGCAGTACACGCAGTGGATCTTCGGCGAACGCCGGGGAAACGTGACGCAGAATGCGCGCCTGCAGGTCGCGCTGGCCGTGGTACGGATCGGTCAGGTTGCCGTCACCGTCCTCCGCCATGGCGTTGATGGTCAGGTCGCGACGAATCAGGTCTTCTTCCAGCGTGACCTCGGGGCTGGCATGAAACACAAAGCCGCCATAACCCCGGCCACTCTTGCGCTCGGTGCGAGCCAGGGCGTACTCGTCGCCGTTTTTCGGGTCCAGGAATACCGGGAAGTCAGCACCCACCGGCTTGTAGCCCTTGGCGAGCATTTCTTCAGTGGTTGCGCCGACGACCACGCGGTCGATGTCGGTGACCTCGATGCCGAGCAGGCGATCACGCACCGCGCCGCCGACTGTGTAGATTTTCATGAAAAAGCCTCCATTAGCGGCACAGGATACCGCCTGTGCCTGACCAATGGAGGCTTTGCTGTTTCAGAGATGAACGACGGCCAGGTCCAGGCGGCCGTAGTCGTTGTCGCTGTGATCGCTGCGCGGTGGCACATGGTGAGTCTTCATCACCTGGTCGCCCTGCAGGGTTTCCAGGTGAATATCGAAGCCCCACAACCGATGCAGGTGCTTGAGTACCTCCTCAGTGGATTCGCCCAAGGGTTTGCGGTCGTGCTGCTGATGACGCAGGGTCAGCGAGCGGTCGCCGCGCACATCGATGCTGTAGATCTGCACATTGGGCTCGCGGTTGCCCAGGTTGTATTGCGCCGCCAATGTCTCGCGGATGGTGCGGTAGCCGGGCTCGTCGTGAATGGCCGGCACCAGCAGGTCGTCCTTGAGGTCGTCGTCCATGATGCTGAACAGTTTGAGGTCGCGAATCACTTGGGGTGACAGGTACTGCAGGATGAAGCTCTCGTCCTTGAAGCTGCTCATGGCGAACTTGATGGTCGACAACCAATCGCTGCCGGCGATTTCCGGGAACCAGCGGCGATCCTCTTCGGTGGGGTGTTCGCACATGCGCCGGATGTCGCGGTACATGGCAAAGCCCAGTGCATAGGGGTTGATGCCGCTGTAGTACGGGCTGTCGAAGCCGGGTTGGAACACCACGCTGGTATGGGAGGTGAGGAACTCCATCATGAAGCCGTCAGTGACGAGGCCTTCGTCGTACAGGTCATTCATCAAGGTGTAGTGCCAGAACGTCGCCCAGCCTTCGTTCATCACCTGGGTCTGGCGCTGTGGATAAAAATATTGGGCGATTTTGCGCACAATACGCACGATTTCGCGCTGCCACGGCTCCAGCAGCGGCGCGTGTTTTTCCAGGAAATACAGGATGTTTTCCTGAGGTTCGGCGGGGAAGCGTGCATTGTCTTTATCGCTGTTTTTCCCGGTTTTCTTCGGAATGGTGCGCCACAGGTCGTTGATCTGCTTCTGCAGGTGCTCCTCGCGCTCCTTCTGGCGCAGGCGTTCTTCCTCGGCAGAAATCGGGTACGGGCGTTTGTAGCGGTCAACGCCGTAGTTCATCAGCGCATGGCAGGAGTCGAGCAGGTCCTCAACCGCGTCGATGCCGTGGCGTTCCTCGCATTGCATGATGTACTGCTTGGCGAACACCAGGTAATCGATGATCGAACTGGCATCGGTCCAGGTGCGGAACAGGTAATTGCCCTTGAAAAAGCTGTTGTGCCCGTAGCACGCATGGGCAACCACCAACGCCTGCATGCAGATGGTGTTTTCTTCCATCAGGTAGGCGATGCACGGGTCGGAGTTGATGACGATCTCGTAGGCCAGGCCCATCTGGCCGCGTGTGTAGGACTTCTCCGTACTCAGGAAGTGTTTGCCGTAGGACCAATGGTGATAACCCAAGGGCATGCCGACTGAGGCGTAGGCATCCATCATCTGTTCGGCGGTAATCACTTCGATCTGGTTGGGGTAGGTGTCCAGGGCATAACCCGCCGCGATACGGCTGATTTCCCGGTCATAGGCCTGGATCAGTTCAAAGGTCCACTCGGAGCCGGTGGAAATGGGTTGGCGCTTATGCTCTTTTTTGGCGGTCATGTCACTAACCTGCGCTGGAAGAGTTCACGGAAGACCGGGTAGATATCGCCGGCCGAGACCAGTTGCTGTTGGGCGAAAGTGTCGGCAAAGGCTTCACCGATACGCTCATATTCGAACCACAGGGCTTGGTGCTCACGGGGAGTAATTTCGACGTACGTGTAGTACTGCACAAACGGCATGATCTGGTTGATCAGGATATCGCGGCAGATCGGCGAGTCGTCGTTCCAGTTGTCGCCGTCGGACGCCTGAGCCGCGTAGATATTCCATTCATTGGCCGGATAGCGCTCGGCCATGATCTCCTGCATCAACTTCAACGCACTGGACACGATGGTGCCGCCGGTTTCCCGCGAGTAGAAAAACTCCTCTTCATCCACTTCCCGGGCGCTGGTGTGATGGCGGATGAACACCACGTCGATCTTGTCGTAGTTCCGCTTGAGAAACAGGTACAGCAGGATGAAAAAGCGCTTGGCGATGTCCTTGGTCGCCTGGGTCATCGAACCGGACACGTCCATCAGGCAAAACATCACGGCCTTGGAGCTGGGGTTGGGTTGTTTGACCAGCAGGTTGTATTTCAAGTCGAAGGTGTCGAGGAAAGGCACGCGGTGAATGCGCGCGCTGAGTTTCTCTATTTCTGCCTCGATGGCCTGGATATCGCCGAAGTTGTCTGGTTCTTCGCGTTTTAAGCGCGCCAACTCTTCCTTCGCTTGTTTCAATTTGGCGCGGCTGCTGCCTGACAGCGCGATACGCCGGGCATGGGCCGAGCGCAAGGTGCGGATGATGTTGATCCTGGACGGGTTGCCTTCGTTGCTGATGCCGGCGCGAACGGTCTTGAAGGTGTCGGTGCCGGTCAGGTTGCGTTTGACCAGGTTGGGCAGCTCCAGGTCTTCGAACATGAACTCCAGGAATTCCTCCTGGGTGATCTGGAACACAAACTCGTCCATGCCTTCGCCGGAATTGCCCGCCTTGCCTGGGCCTTTACCGCCGCCACCGCCTTGGGGGCGCTGGATATGTTCGCCGGTGGTGAACTCCTTGTTGCCGGGGTGCACGACGGTCTGCTTGCCGCCGCGACCGTGGTGCAGCACCGGTTCGTCAATGTCGCGTCCGGGAATACTGATTTGCTCGCCATGCTCCATGTCGGTGATGGAGCGGCGGCTGACGGCCTCTTCAACGGCCTTTTTGATGTGGTCACGGTAACGCCGCAGGAAACGCTGGCGGTTTACCGTGCTCTTGTTCTTGCCATTGAGGCGTCGGTCGATCACATAGCTCATGGGGAGCCCTCCGGGCAGCTTCACGTTACAAGCTTCAAGCCGCGAGCTGGAAGCTTAGAGACAAGCGGTCAGCTGCCAGGCCAAAGGCCCGGCAGTACACGCCTGTCGCTGCCTTACTGTGATTTACGAACCCGCAGGTACCACTCGGAGAGCAGCCGTACCTGTTTGTCGGTGTAGCCACGCTCGACCATTCGAGTGACGAAGTCGTTGTGTTTTTGCTGGTCCTCCTTGCTGGCCTTGGCGTTGAAGCTGATGACCGGCAGCAGATCCTCGGTGTTCGAGAACATTTTCTTCTCGATGACCACCCGAAGCTTCTCGTAGCTGAGCCAGGTTGGGTTCTTGCCGTTGTTGTTGGCGCGGGCGCGCAGCACGAAGTTGACGATTTCGTTGCGGAAATCCTTCGGATTGCTGATGCCGGCGGGTTTTTCGATCTTCTCCAGCTCCTCGTTGAGGGCAACGCGATTGAGGATTTCGCCGGTTTCCGGATCGCGGTATTCCTGGTCCTGAATCCAGAAGTCCGCATACAGCACGTAGCGGTCGAAGATGTTCTGGCCGTATTCGCTGTAGGACTCCAGGTAGGCGGTCTGGATTTCCTTGCCGATGAACTCGATATAGCGCGGCGCCAGGTATTCCTTGAGGAAGCGCAGGTAGCGCTCGCGGGTTTCGGCCTGGAATTGCTCCTGTTCGATCTGCTGTTCCAGCACGTAGAGCAGATGCACCGGGTTGGCCGCGATTTCGTGCGGGTCGAAGTTGAAGACCTTGGACAGGATCTTGAACGCGAAACGAGTGGATAGGCCGTTCATGCCCTCGTCCACGCCTGCGGTGTCGCGGTATTCCTGAATCGACTTGGCCTTGGGGTCGGTGTCCTTGAGGTTTTCGCCGTCGTACACGCGCATCTTCGAGTAGATATTCGAGTTCTCCGGCTCTTTGAGGCGTGACAGCACGGTGAACTGGGCGAGCATCTTCAAGGTATCGGGCGCGCAATGCGCCTTGGCCAGCGAGCTGTTGAACAACAGCTTGTCGTAGATCTTGATCTCATCGCTGACGCGCAGGCAGTAGGGCACCTTGACGATGTAGATCCGGTCGATGAAGGCTTCGTTGTTCTTGTTGTTGCGGAAGGTGTGCCATTCCGATTCGTTGGAGTGGGCCAGCAGAATCCCGGTGAACGGGATCGCGCCCAGGCCTTCGGTACTGTTGTAGTTGCCTTCCTGGGTGGCGGTCAGCAGTGGGTGCAGCACCTTGATCGGCGCCTTGAACATCTCCACGAATTCCATCAGGCCCTGGTTGGCCCGGCACAGCGCGCCCGAGTAGCTATAGGCGTCGGCGTCGTTCTGCGGGAATTCTTCGAGTTTGCGGATATCGACCTTACCCACCAGCGCCGAGATGTCCTGGTTGTTCTCATCGCCCGGTTCGGTTTTTGCCACGCCGATCTGATTGAGGATCGACGGGTAGAGTTTCACCACGCGGAACTGGCTGATGTCACCGCCAAACTCGGCCAGGCGCTTGGTGGCCCAAGGCGACATGATGGTGTTGAGGTAGCGCCGTGGAATGCCAAAGTCTTCCTCGAGGATCGCGCCATCTTCCGTGGCGTTGAACAGGCCCAGAGGCGACTCGAAGACCGGCGAGCCCTTGATCGCGTAGAAGGGCACCTTCTCGATCAGCTGTTTGAGCTTTTCAGCCAGAGACGACTTACCGCCGCCGACGGGGCCGAGCAGGTAGAGGATTTGTTTCTTCTCTTCCAGGCCTTGGGCGGCGTGGCGGAAGTAGGAGACGATCTGGTCGATGCATTCTTCCATGCCGTGGAAGTCTTCAAAGGCCGGATAGCGGCGGATCACCTTGTTGGAAAATATTCGCGACAGGCGCGAATTATTCGCGGTTTCCACCAGCTCCGGCTCACCAATCGCCAATAGCAGACGTTCGGCGGCAGACGCGTAGGTACTGCGGTCCTGCTTGCACAGCTCGAGATACTCTTGCAGCGTGAGTTCTTCCTGCTGTGTGGACGCGAAGCGTTGTTGGAAGTGGCTAAAGATACTCATGACGTCGTCACCTCGCTCGATACGTGGAGCCGACGCCGGGTCAATCAGTCGATGCTGGCAGTCATTGGTGATCAACCAATGGCCGTTTTCCCCCCAAACACCCTGAAACGCTACCGATGACCCGCACGCCGGTGTACCGGCTCTCCCCTGATTCGGATGGCCTGCGCTTAAGGATAGTTCGGAATCCGGGAGGTCAAGGTGGGATACGTAATTAGTTTGGCTGCGCCGTTCGTCAGAAACGGCGCGAGCCCAAGCGTCACGCGGGGTAGCGGGGTGTGAAAAAAATTATTGCGAATCGCCTGAGGCAATTTCTGCAGGATAGGTCGCACGCCACAGCTCAAAGCCGCCGTCCAGGCTATACACGTCAGAGAAGCCCTGGCTGATCAGGTAGGCGGCCGCGCTCTGGCTGGAGTTGCCGTGGTAGCAGGCGACGATCACCGGCGCGTCGAGGTCGGCGGCACGGATGAAGTCGGCAATGTTGGTGTTATCCAAATGTTGCGCACCGCTGATGTGCGCGGCGGCATACGTCGGCTGATCGCGGATGTCGACCACCACCGCGCCTTGCTCGCGCAGCGCCTGGGCTTGTTCGGGAGGGATACGTTTGAATTCGCTCATGGCGGGCTCCTATGGCTTGGCGGCCGGCTGTGTCACAGAAAGGGGGGATTCGCACTGGCAGCTCAGGCGCTCGCCGGTGTCGATGTTCATCAGGGTCATGGCGCCGCCCCACACGCAGCCGGTGTCGAGGGCGAACACGCCGGGTTCATCACATTTGCCTTCCAGGGCCGCCCAGTGGCCGAAGATGATCTTCGTGTCACGGGTCTTGCGCTCCTTGTGGGCGAACCAGGGTTTGTAGCCGGGCAGGGCGGTGTCGGCGCCTTCCTTGCTCTTGAGGTCCAGCTTGCCTTCGGCGGTGCAAAAGCGCATGCGGGTGAAGTAGTTGGTGATCACGCGCAGGCGGGCCACGCCGGTAAGGTCGTTGTCCCACTTGACCGGCTCATTGCCGTACATGCCGTCAAGAAAGGCGGTGTAGAGGTTGTCATCGGCCAGGGCGCTCTCGACTTCGGCAGCGCACTTGAGGGCTTTTTTCACCGTCCACTGGGGCGGGATGCCCGCATGGACCAAAGCCATGTTGCGGCCTTCGTCGTAATGCATGAGCTTTTGCCGACGCAGCCACTCCAGCAGCTCGGTGCGATCCGGCGCTTCGAGGATCTCGCGCAGCGTGTCGCCTTTTTTCAAGCGCTCGATGTTATTGCCGGCCGCCAGCAGGTGCAGGTCGTGGTTGCCCAGGACGCAGACCAGGGAATCACGCAGGCTATATAAGTAGCGCAGGGTTTGCAGGGATTCGGGCCCACGATTGACCAGGTCACCCACTAACCACAGGCGGTCGCTCGCCGGGTTGAAGGCAACTCGCTCCAGCAAGCACTTGAGGGGTTCCAGGCAGCCTTGCAGGTCGCCGACCGCGTACGTCGTCATCAGTGCAGGGCTCCCGGCACGGCGAGGCGGAAGGGCGCGATGACAGCGTCGAACAGTTTGCCGTCAGTGGCTTTCATCTGATAAGTGCCCTGCATGGTGCCGACTTTGGAGGTCATCACTGTGCCACTGCTATACGTATGGCTGGCGCCGATGTCGATCAACGGTTGCTGGCCAACCACGCCGGCGCCGCGCACTTCCTCGACCTGGCCGTCACCGTCGGTGATTACCCAGTGGCGCGACAGCAGCTTGGCCGGCACCTGCCCGTTGTTCTTCACCGTGATGGTGTAGGCAAAGGCGAAACGGTTGTGTTCGGGTTGCGATTGGTCCGCCAGGAAGCGGGTGACGACGCTGACGTCGATCTGGTAGCGAGGATCGGACATGCAAGAGGCCTTAAAAGCAAAAGCGGAGGACAGCAGATGCGGATCAGTCTAGGCCATGAGGAGGGCACTAGGCCAGACATGTGTCGGGCAGCTGGCAAGCGTTATCGGTATAACGCTGAGCAAATGTGGGAACGGGCTTGCCCGCGAATGCGCAGTGTCAGTCACTGAATGTGTAACTGATGCACCGCCATCGCGGACAAGCCCGCTCCCACATTTGTATCGAGTTACAGCTTATTCCACGGTCGGCGCGGGCTGGATCGCAAGCTGATCAGCCAGGCGCACAAACGCGGCCAGGTCCAGTTGCTCGGGGCGCAGGCTGCCATCGACGCCGGCGGCTTCGATTTCGGCATTGCTGAGCAGGGCCTTGAGCGTGTTGCGCAGGGTTTTGCGGCGTTGGTTGAACGCCTCGCGTACCACGCGCTCCAGCAGTTTGTGATCCTTGGCCGGGTGCGGCAGCACGGCGTGAGGCACCAGGCGCACGATGGCCGAGTCGACCTTCGGCGGCGGGTTGAACGCGCCAGGGCCAACGTTGAACAGGTGCTCTACGCGGCAGTGGTACTGAACCATGATCGACAGACGGCCCCAATCACCACCACCAGGGCCCGCCGCCAAACGCTCAACCACTTCTTTTTGCAGCATGAAGTGCATGTCGCGGATGATTCCTGCGTTGTTCAGCAGGTGAAAAATCAGCGGCGTGGAGATGTTGTACGGCAGGTTGCCCACCACCCGCAGGCTGCTGGGCGCAGCGTTGAGGCTGTTGAAGTCGAACTTCAGCGCATCGCCCTGGTGCAGGTTGAAATTGGGTTTGTCGGCAAACTGCTGGTTGAGGATCGGGATCAAGTCCTTGTCCAGCTCCACCACGTCCAGTTGCCCGCCACTGGCCAACAGGCCTTGGGTCAAGGCGCCCTGGCCCGGGCCGATTTCCAGCAGGCGGTCTTCCGGCTTGGCGTGGATGGAGCGCAGGATGCGGTCGATTACGCCAGCGTCGTGCAGGAAGTTTTGCCCGAAGCGCTTGCGCGCCCGGTGTTGGTAATGCTCAGTCATATACGGGTCTCGGCCATCTGATAGGCGGTTTCCAGGGCCACGTGCAGGCTGCCGGTATCGATCTTGCCGCTGCCCGCCAGGTCCAGGGCAGTGCCATGGTCCACGGAAGTACGGATGATCGGCAGGCCCAGTGTCACGTTGACTGCGGCGCCGAAGCCTTTGTATTTCAGCACGGGCAGCCCCTGGTCATGGTACATCGCCAGCACTGCGTCGCAGTGCTCCAGATACTTGGGGGTAAACAGAGTGTCTGCAGGCAGTGGGCCACGCAGGTCCATGCCTTCTTGGCGCAGACGCTCTAATGTCGGTTCGATGATGTCGATTTCTTCATGGCCCAAATGGCCGCCTTCACCGGCGTGCGGGTTGAGCCCACAGACCAGGATGCGCGGTTGGGCAATGCCGAATTTCTGTTGCAGGTCAGCGTGCAGGATGCGCGTGACGCGCTCCAGGCGCTCGGCGGTGATCGCATCGGCCACATCACGCAACGGCAAATGCGTCGTTACCAGTGCAACGCGCAGGCCGCGTGTGGCCAGCATCATCACCACTTGAGCGGTATGGGTCAGCTCGGCGAGGAATTCGGTGTGGCCGGAAAAGGCGATGCCGGATTCGTTGATCACGCCTTTGTGTACCGGCGCGGTGATCATGCCGGCGAAGTCGCCGTCGATGCAGCCTTGACCGGCGCGCGTCAGGGTTTCCAGTACAAAGGCCGCATTGGCCTTGTTCAGTTGCCCGGCAACCACCTTGGCGGCAAGCGGAGTGTCCCAAACGTACAGGCTGCCCGCAGGTGCCGGCAGGTCGGGCCAGTTGCCCGGTGACACGTCCAGCAGGTTAACGGCCACACCCAGCTGCGCGGCCCGCTCAAGGAGCAGGTCACGGCTGGTAATGGCAATCAGGGGGTGTGGCTGAGGGTGCGAGGCGAGCAGCAGGCACAGGTCAGGACCAATGCCGGCCGGCTCGCCGGGTGTTACCGCGAAACGCTGGGGTTTCACTGTGCTGCCTGGTCGGTGCCTGTTTGCTCGGCGCCTGGCAGCTTGTTTTCCACGTAGGCTTCGTCACGGATCTGACGCAACCAGGTTTGCAGCTCTTCATCGTATTTGCGGTTACGCAACACGGTCAGTGCTTGCTGCTCGCGGGCCTGCGTGGTGTTGTCAGTGGCGCGACGGCCAAGGACTTCCAGTACATGCCAGCCATATTGGGTCTTGAACGGCTTGGACAGAACGCCTTGCGGGGTCTTGGCCATCACGTCCTGGAACTCAGGCACCAGCGCTTTCGGGTCGATCCAGTTCAGATCGCCACCGTTGAGGGCCGAACCCGGGTCTTCCGAGAAACTCTTGGCCAGCGTGGCGAAGTCTTCACCGCCTTCGATGCGGTCATAGATCTTCTGGGCCAGTTCCTTGGTTTGCGCTTCGGTGCGGATCTCGCTTGGTTTGACCAGGATGTGACGAACGTGCACTTCGTCTTTCAGCGAGGTCTCGCCGCCGCGCTTGCCGAGCAACTTGAGGATGATAAAGCCGCCTGGCGTACGTGCTGGCTGGGTAATGTCACCCACGTTCATCGCACTCAGCTCACGGTCGAACGGAGGTGGCAGTTGAGCAGCTTTACGCCAGCCCATGTCACCGCCGTCCAGAGCGTTGTCACTGCCGGACACGGCAATTGCCGTCTGGGCAAAGTCAGCACCGGCTTTCAGGCGGTCATAAACAGCCTGGGTTTTTGCGGCGGCAGCATTGAGCTGTTCGGCGTTGGCGCTGTCAGGCGTCGGGATCAGGATGTTGGCCAGGTGCAGTTCTTCGGAGAGCTGCATCTTGCCCAGGTCCGATGCCAGGAAGTTCTTCACTTCCTGCTCGGACACCTGCACACGCTCGGCCACACGGCGCTGACGCACACGGCTGATGATCATTTCACGGCGGATCTGGTCACGGGCGTCCTCATAGGACAAACCGTCGTGAGCCAGTGCCGCGCGGAACTGGTCAACGCTCATGTTGTTGCGTTGAGCGATAGTACCGACCGCCTGGTTCAGCTCTTCGTCCGAAATACGGATGCCGGAACGATCGCCGATCTGCAGTTGCAGGTTTTCGACAATCAGGCGCTCCAGAACCTGTGGGTCCAGCACGCTGGTAGGTGGTACGCCGCCGCCACGCTTGGCGATGGTTTGCTGAACTTCCTTGACCCGTTGGTCGAGTTGGCTCTGCATGATCACGTCGTTATCGACGATGGCCACAACCTTGTCCAGCGGTTGAACCGCAGCGTGTGCCGAAGCGGTCCCCAGGAACAGTGCGCCCAGCACGAGTGGGCGCAGACAATCAGAAAGCTTGATCTTCACGTTCACGATAACCTTGAATGCCTTTGTCGAGGAAGCTCTCTACCTTGGCGCCGGTCAGGCCGCCGAGTCCTTTAAGGACGATCTGGAAGAAGAGCCCGTGGTCACCCTTTTCGTTCAGCGGGGCGATCTGGCTGTATTCGTCGTTGGAAACCCAGTAACGGTTGATGACGCGCAGTTTCCAGCAGCAGTTGTCGTACTCGAAACCACCAAAGGCTTCCAGGGTACGGTTGCGGGCATAGTCATACTGCCAGCGGGTGATCAGGTTCCACTGCGGAACGATCGGCCACATCATCGAGAAATCGTGTTGCTGGATTTTGTAGTAATCCTTGATGAAGTTCGGCTGCCCCTCGGTGCCGTAGTCGCCACCAAACTGCCATTTGCCGGTCAGCTGGTTGTAGACCACTTGGTCGTTGCGGTAGCGGTAACCGACGTTGATGATCTTGTTCGGGTTGTCTTCTGGCTGGTAGTGAAGCATCGCGCTGCCGGAACGAACGCTGTGCTCCTCGGTATCCCAGTTGTAGTCGGCGGTTGCGCGCCAGTCGCGGTTGTAGCGGTATTCGTATTCCAGAGCGATAGGGGAAACGTCAGACTGTGCATCTGCACGGTCGGACGCAAGGACGCCTGGAAGTTGAACCTGTCGATCCTTGAAGTACACCGCCTGGCCCACGGACACGCGCTGACGCTCGAAACCGTTGTCTTCGATCCAGCGACTGGTTACGCCCAACGACAGCTTGTTCTCGTCGCCGATCCGGTCGGAGCCGCTGAAGCGGTTATCGCGGAACAGTGAGCCGTAACTGAACGAGTATTCACTGGTGTCAAATACCGGGATATCGCTCTGGTCCTTGTTAGGCACATAGAGATAGTAGGCACGTGGTTCCAAGGTTTGGCGATAGTCTTTGCCGAACCAGTTCGTGTTGCGGTCGAAGTACAGGCCGCTGTCGATACTGGCAACTGGAATGGCGCGATCTTGAGAGCTCTTGAACACGCCGCCGGCATAGGGATTGGCCGCCGTCGCTGCCGCCTGTTGCGCGATGATCTGGTCTTTGCCTGTGCTGTCCAGGTCAAGATCGTACTTGGTGTAGACATACTTGAGCTTCGGCGTAATGAAGCCGTAGGTCCAGTTCATCGGGTATTCAACAGCCGGCGCAACGTTCAGACGAGTACCGTTTGCACGGGTCAGGCCTGTGACGAATGTGTCGAGTCGATTCGAAACCAGGCCATCTTCATCGGTGAAGGTGCCCTTTTCCAGGCTACGTTCAAACCGGACAGCTTCCGTCTCGTAGGTGAAGTTCACGCCACCCGGGTGGTATGGCAGCATCCCGTTGAAGGTGATCTGCGGCAACCGGTCATACGGAGTGATCTGAGAGATCGTCGCCAGCTGGTAGGCCTGAAGGTTCAGGCGCGCCTGGAAATCGTCGCCACGATAAGCTACGGAACCCTGTTGGTTGACGTAGTCTCGCGGCTGAACACCTTCTTGGTAGGTCTTCAGATCCTGGAAGAAGTAAGGGTCGCTGATGTTGGTGTAGTCGACCTGCGTCGCTACACGTGAATCCAGACCGCCCTTGTGCTGCCAGTTGACCATGTAACGGTCTTTTTCGTAGTCGCTCTGACCTTTACGCTCGTCGCTGTCATCGTTCAGGTACGCGCCGCCGAACTGACCTTCGCTGGACTTGGTGAGGTAGCGGAATTCGCCTTCCACCATCATGCCGCGCTTGGTCATGTACTGCGGATACAACGTGGCATCGTAGTTCGGTGCCAGGTTGAAGTAGTACGGCGTAACCAGGGTAAAGCCGGTTTCGCTGCCGGTGCTGAAGCTTGGCGGCAGGAAGCCGGATTGACGACGGTCGTCGATCGGGAAATAGATATACGGGGTGTACAGGATCGGAATGTTCTTGACCCGCAACGTCGCGTTGGTCGCCGTACCGAAGCCGGTGGCCGGGTTCAACGTGATGTTGTTGCCTTTGAGCTGCCAGGCGTTGCTGTCCGGCTCGCAGGTGGTGTACGTACCGTCCTTGAGACGGATGATCGCGTTCTCGGCACGCTTGGCGTACAGCGCGTTACCGCGGATACGCGATTTGTGCAGCACGTATTCGGCGTTGTCGATCTGGGCGGCACCGGTGTCGAGCTGGACCTGGGCATGGTCGCCCACGATCAGGGCGCCGTTGTCGCGCAGACGCACGTTGCCGTTCAGCTCGCCACGGTTCTCGGCCTGATACAGGCTGGCTTCCTGAGCCTCCAGCTGCATGCTGCCCTGACGCATGACAACGTCACCGGCCAGGGTCGCGACCTGTTGTTCCTGCTCATAACGCGAGGCCTTGGCACCGATGAAGGTCGGCGCATCGCTCTTGTTCGTCTTGTCGTTCATGCCAGGACGAACCGGTTCGATGTACGCGCCGGAGCAATAAGGACCGGTTTCAGCCAGTTGGGCTGCGGTCAGCTTCTCGCGAGGCACCCAGTCCAGGTGGCTGTAGTCGGCGCTGCGCGAACGCAGGCCACGGCCCTTGGCTTCGGTGACCAGAGCGGTCTTCGGTTCGGCCTCGGCGCTGCCGTCAGCATTGGCTTGCGCCGTGCTGCCGGCCGAGCTGACGGCTGCGCCGTCATGCACCGGGCGTGGTGGCAACGGGGCTGCGGCGGTTTTCGGCGCGCAATCCCAGGCACCCGAAGCAGAGACTGAGCAGTCATACTGTTCCGCGGCGACCACGAATGAGGTGGCGAAAGGTTGCATGGCCAGCAGACTGCCGGTTACCAGCAACGGAAATTTTCTACGAAACGCGGGGGATTTCAATGCCATCTTATTAGTCCGGGCTTCCTGCGTGCCATCTGCCCGCGGTGTGGGCCGCACGCCTCTCGATGGTCTGAAAAAGATGCGTGATAATAAAGCATGACCCGCTTGACGGCTAGCGCCGTCGGAGACCCTTGTAATGCCCGAGCAAGATCTACGTTTACAACAGCTGAAAGTCTGGCTGGATGAGCAGTTGCCGATCCTTTTCAACGCTCAGGACTGGGGCGCCGTACCCCCGGCCACATTGACCGCGGCCAGCAGCGACGCGAGTTTCAGGCGTTACTTCCGGTGGGAAGGCGGTGGGCAAAGTTTCGTCGTAATGGATGCGCCACCCCCCCAGGAAAACTGCAAACCTTTCGTCGATATCGCTGATTTGCTGGCGAAATCAGGAATAAATGTGCCAAAAATTTATGCAGAAGATTTGCCGCGCGGCTTTCTTTTGCTTAATGACCTGGGCAAAAAAACCTATCTGGACGTGATTGACGAGCAAAACGCCGATCCATTGTTCGCCGATGCCATCGATGCATTGCTGGCTTTTCAGCAATTGCCGATGGACGCGCCGCTGCCCAGCTATGACGTCGCCTTGTTGCGCCGCGAGCTGGAACTGTTTCCGGAATGGTACGTTCGCCGGCACTTGGGTATCGAGTTGGATACCCAGCAGCAGGCCTTGTGGCAGCGCGTCAGCGATCACTTGATCGACAGCGCCCTGGCCCAGCCTAAAGTGCTGGTGCATCGCGACTATATGCCGCGCAACCTGATGATCAGCGAACCGAACCCCGGTGTGTTGGATTTCCAGGACGCCGTCTACGGCCCGGTCACCTACGACATCACGTGCTTGTTCAAGGATGCCTTCCTCAGTTGGCCGAAAGCGCGCGTACGCGCGTGGCAACGGGGCTATTGGGAGCGTGCCGGGCAGTTGGGCATTCCGGTACAGGCCGATTTCGAAGAATTCCAGCGTGCCAGTGACTTGATGGGCGTGCAGCGTCACCTCAAGGTGATCGGTATTTTCGCGCGTATCTGCCATCGCGACGGCAAGCCACGCTACCTGGCGGACGTGCCGCGCTTCTTTGCTTATATAGAAGCGGTGCTGGCAGACCGTCCTGAGCTGGCCGAGTTGGGCGAACTGCTTGCCAGCCTGCGCCAACCTGTCGAGGCGAGCGTATGAAAGCCATGATCCTGGCGGCCGGCAAGGGTGAGCGCATGCGCCCGTTGACCTTGCACACGCCCAAACCCCTGGTGCTGGCGGGCGGCAAGCGGTTGATCGAGTATCACCTTGAGGCGCTGGCCAAGGCCGGCTTCAGCGAAATCGTGATCAACCATGCGTGGCTCGGCCAGCAGATCGAAAGCTACTTGGGCGACGGTGCGCAGTTTGGCCTGCGCATCCAGTATTCGGCCGAAGGCGAGCCGCTGGAAACCGGCGGCGGGATTTTCCAGGCATTGCCGTTGCTGGGTGACGAGCCCTTCCTGGTGGTCAATGGCGATATCTGGACCGACTACGACTTCACCCAATTGCGCCGGCCACTTCAGGGGCTGGCGCATCTGGTGATGGTGGATAACCCGGCGCATCACCCCTCCGGCGGCGATTTCTACCTGGATCAAGGGTTGCTTCATGATGCGGCGCCCGGTGCCGATAACCTGACCTTCAGTGGCATTTCAGTGCTCGACCCTCAATTGTTCGCGGGTTGCAGTGCCGGTGCCTTCAAGCTGGCGCCGCTGCTGCGCACGGCCATGGCCAAAGGTCTGGTAACGGGGGAACACATGACGGGACACTGGATTGATGTCGGCACGCTGGAGCGTCTGGCGCAGGTTGAAACCTTGCTGACTGCGGGGCAATAAGATGTTGTGGCCAGGGACACTGATCGGTGCCGGGGCTGGCTTTGCCATTGCCAGTATTCCGGGGGCCTTGTTGGGAGCATTGCTGGGGCAGACGCTGGATCGCCGCCTTCAGCTGCAAAGTTGGGCGCAACTGCGCGAGCGCCTGGGCGGGCGCCCGGCGTTGCGCAATGACGAACTGCTGTTCGTGCTGTTGGGGCGCCTGGCCAAGAGCAATGGCCGCGTGGTGGATGGGCATATCCAGCAGGCGCGCCAGGAGATGTGTGCGCTGGACATGACCGAGTCGGCCCAGCGCCGGGCGATCAGCGCGTTCAATCGAGGCAAGTCCGGTTCCGACCGAGTGCGCCATTACCTGCGCGTGCTCAAGGCCCAGCCCCATGCCGCAGAGGGTTTACTGCGCGCCTGTTGGCGCATGGCCTGGGCGGACGGCAAGGTGGATAACGCCGAGCGCGACTTGATCGACCTGTGGGGCAAGTGGCTCGGCTGGACGCCTCAGCAGCTGCAGGCGCTGGCTGCCGATTACGTGCAGGAGCGCAAGCCGTTGGCCAATCGCGCGGGCGCCTATCAGGACGCGATGCGGATTCTGGGGGTCACGTCCACCAGCGAACCGAGTGTGATCAAACGCGCCTATCGCCGCCTGCTCAGTCGCCACCACCCGGACAAGATTGCCGGCACTGGCGCCAGCGCCGCACAGGTGCGCGAAGCGACCGAGCGAACCCGTGAGCTGCATAACGCTTACGCGTTGATTCGCGAGCGCCGGGATTTTCGCTAACCAGCACAAATCCTGAGTTGCCAACTCCATTCGTGTGGGCGCTGGCTTGCCGGCGATAGCGGTGTGTCAGCTAAACAGTTGTCACTGACAGCCCGCTATCGCAGGCAAGCCAGTTTCCACAGTTGATTGGGTTATCAGATCAAGGTTACTCAGCAGCAGTCTGCGGGTTCAACCACCCGCGAACCCGCCGATACAACTGTTCCTGCTCAGCCGAACTGTTGCCGGGCAAGGTCTTGAGTGACACCTGTTTATAGCCGGCATTCTTCCCACGCTTGGCGGCCTGGATGCGGGCCAGTGCGTTTTTGCGCTCCTGAGCGCCGTCCTGGTAGAAAACATCCGCCGTTGGCACCTTCAACGCCGGGGCCAATTGTTGCAGGTCTGGCTGCCTGGCCGCCGGCGTCTTGCCTGCCACCATCACCAGCTTTTGCACCTGGGACGGTTGTTTCTCGCTCAAGTAACGCGCCGCCCACCAGGCGCCCGTGCCGTGGCCGAGCAGCACCACGCTGCGTGCGCTCTGGGTCTGGGCAAAGGCAACGGCGGCATCGATGCGGTCGAAGATGCGTTTGGCGTCGGTCTTGTCTTGTTCATCGGCGCCCGGCACTACCGCAGGGTCGGTGCCTTCGGCTTCGGCGCTGGCGGCTTGTTCGATGGGTTTGGCCGCGGTGCTGCCGTCTTTGCTGCTGGTATCGACGGCGGCCTTGGGCGATTCCAGGACGCGCGGCGGCAAGGTGTCGACGTTCACGTCCGGCAGCGACAGGCTCAGCGTGGCCCAGTTGGCGTCGGGTAATTTGCGCCGCAACGGTGCGATTGCTTGCGGCCAGTCAGCGCTTTCCCCGGCGCCCGGCACGATAATCACCACGCCTTCGGGCTCGGCGCTGTTGGCCGGCTTCCACAGGGCCAGGAATGAATCGCTGCCGGCCTGCAATTGTTGCTGTTCCTGTTGCGGAACCTGACGCTCCAGGGCGCTGGCTTCTTCCTGGCTGCGCTCGGGCAGAGGTTGGCGTTCAGCCGGTTTTTCGGCGGCGGGTGCAGGCGCGTCGGCGGCCTGCACAGAAAAGGCGCTGGTAAATAGCAGCGACAGGCACAATGCTGGCAGTGCCGAACGGTGGATAAAGGGCATCGTTAATTCCCGGCCAGAAGTGATTCCAGCAGCCTAATGGGTTGGTCAGTATTTGTCAGTGATGTGAGACGTGGATCATGGGTTTTCGCTGTCTGCTGGTTATCGGCGGTTTGTGCTTTGCCTTGATGGCGAATGCTGCGCCCGCGCCTGCCATACCGCAGGCGCCGCTCAATGCGCAGCAGCGTGAGTGGCTGGCCCAGCATCCGGAGCTGCGCGTGGGCCTGGTATTGCAGGCGCCGTACGCGCAATACGATCGGCGCCTGCAGCGCTTGTCCGGGGCCAATGTCGAGCTGATGCAATGGTTGGCCAAGGCGCTGAACATCGAGCTGACCTGGCGCAACTTCCCCAGCCAGGAGCAATTGGACGCTGCTGTGCGCGACGGCGAGGTGGATATCGCCCCCGGCCTGCAGCAAACACCGGCCGGCTTGCGCCTGTGGTTATTCAGCGACCCTTATATGCGCGTGCCCCAGCATATCGTCGGCATCCGCGAAGGCGGCGGCGCGGTAGAGCTGGAAAAACTCGACGAGCTTTCTCGCGTTGCCGTACGCATGCCCAGCACGGTGGCCGATTACCTGCGCAGCAATTATCCCAACCTCAACCTGCAAGGCGTGCCCATGGAGCGCCAGGCCCTGCAATTGCTGGTGAGCCAGCAGGCGCGTTATGCCGTGGTGGATGAGGCGCAATTGAGCCGCTTGGCCGGTGAGGCCGAGTTTGCCGGGCTGACGGTGGTCGGCGACATCGGCCTGCCGCAATTGCTGCGCGTGGCCACCCGCCGCGAATGGCCGGAACTGGCGGGCATCATGCAAAGCGCGTTGCGCGCGATACCGGCCCGCGACCTCGACCAATTGCACAGCCGCTGGCTGCAACCTAAATACCCGCAACTGACGCAATCGCCGGGCCTGTGGCAAAACCTCAGCCTGCTGTTGGCGATGTTTTTGCTCGCCAGCCTCGCAGTGGTGTTCTGGCAACGCCGCCACCAGCGCGTGCTCGAACACCACCTGCTGGCTGCCCGTGAAGAAAGTGCCGCACGCGCTGCCGGCGCCGAGGCCTTGCGGCTGACGCAATTCTCCATCGATCAAAGCACCGTCGGCATCCTGTGGGTCAATTGGGACAGCCATGTGCGTTACGCCAACCGCGCCGCCGAAACCATGCTGGGCTATGGGCCGGGCGCGCTGATCGAGCGACCGCTGATCGATTTCGACCCGACCCTGAACATGGACCGCTGGCTCAATGTGTGGAAGCGCGCGCGTGCCAGCGAGGAAGGCCCGCAAACCTTCGCGACCGATTGCGTGCGCGCCGACGGCAGCATCCTGCCGGCCGACGTGTCGTTGAGTTTCCTGCGCTTTGCCGATGCCGAATACCTGGTGGTCTACCTGAATGACGTCACCGAGCGCCGCCGTTATGTGGCCGCCTTGCAGCAAAGCGAAACACAACTGCGCGAGCTGTCGGCCCACCTGGAAACCGTGCGCGAAGAAGAAAAGGCGCGTATCGCCCGTGAGGTGCACGACGAACTCGGGCAGATGCTCACGGTACTCAAGCTGGAAACCTCGATGTGCGAGCTGGCCTATGCCCAACTGGACCCAGGCCTGAACGAGCGCTTGAACAGCATGAAGCGCCTGATCGCGCAGTTGTTCCAGCTCGTACGCGATGTGGCGACCGCGCTGCGCCCGCCGATTCTTGACGCCGGCATCGCTTCGGCCATCGAATGGCAAGCCCGGCGCTTCGAGGCCCGCACCCACATTCCCTGCCTGGTACAAGTCCCGGAAAACCTGCCGGCCCTGAGCGATGCCAAGGCCATCGGCCTGTTCCGCATCCTGCAGGAGGCGCTGACCAATGTGATGCGCCATGCCCAGGCGCATACTGTCGAGCTGACCTTGAGCGTGGAGGGCGCCGACCTGCGGCTGACCATCAGCGATGACGGCGTCGGGTTCGTCGAAACCCAGGGTCGCCCGGTCTCCTTTGGCGTCGTCGGTATGCGCGAGCGCGTGCTGATGATGGGCGGGCAACTGAGCCTGCACAGCGAACCGGGGGAGGGCACCACCTTGAGTGTCACGGTGCCGTTGGATGCATAACCACAAGAGGAAGCCCCTGTGATTCGCGTATTGGTAGCCGAAGACCACACCATCGTCCGTGAAGGCATCAAGCAATTGATCGGCCTGGCCAAAGACCTGCTGGTGGTCGGCGAGGCCAGCAATGGCGAGCAATTGCTGGAGACCTTGCGCCATGTCGCGTGCGAGGTGGTGTTGCTGGATATCTCGATGCCCGGCGTGAACGGCCTGGAAGCGATTGCGCGTATCCGCGCGCTGCACAATCCGCCGGCGATTCTGGTGCTGTCGATGCACGATGAAGCGCAGATGGCCGCCCGCGCCTTGAAAGTCGGCGCGGCCGGGTACGCCACCAAGGACAGTGATCCGGCGCTGCTGCTGACGGCGATTCGCAAAGTCGCGGCGGGCGGGCGTTACATCGACCCGGACCTGGCCGACCGCATGGTCTTTGAGGTCGGCCTCACCGACGCGCGGCCGCTGCATTCGCTGCTGTCGGAGCGTGAATTCTCGGTGTTCGAGCGCCTGGCCCAAGGCGCTAACGTCAATGACATCGCCCAGCAGTTGGCGCTGAGCAGCAAGACCATCAGCACCCACAAGGCGCGTTTGATGCAAAAGCTCAACATCACCTCATTGGCTGAGTTGGTGAAGTACGCCATGGAACACAAACTGTTGTGACCCATGATGATTTCCACGCGCAGCGTGAGAATGATCGGTGGCAGGCGGCATGCCCAATAACGACACCGCGAAAATACCGCCGCGCCCATTCTTGCCGCTTGTAGCCAGCCCCTTGTAGCGGCCCTGTCCCATCCCCGCCATCGGTGTAGGGCAATCCCTACCCCGAACCTTCCATCCTGCTGATGCAAATCTCTCCTGGCCCCCGATTTCCGGGGCCTCGCGCCTGGACTACGCTTGTGCCACAGCCGTCCAAAACAAAAGGTGTGGGTATGAGCGAGGTGGATTCAAATGATGTGCTGGTCAGCTTTCGTGGCGTGCAGAAGAGCTACGACGGCGAGAACCTGATCGTCAAAGACCTCAACCTGGAGATTCGCAAGGGCGAGTTCCTCACCCTGCTCGGGCCGTCCGGTTCAGGCAAGACCACCAGCCTGATGATGCTCGCCGGTTTCGAGACCCCGACTGCAGGGGAAATCCTGCTGGCCGGGCGCTCCATCAACAACGTGCCGCCGCATAAACGCGACATCGGCATGGTGTTCCAGAACTACGCGCTGTTCCCGCACATGACCGTCGCCGAGAACCTGGCCTTTCCACTGTCGGTGCGTGGCTTGAGCAAGACCGACGTCAGCGAGCGGGTCAAACGGGTGCTGAGCATGGTCCAGCTCGATGCCTTCGCCCAGCGTTACCCGGCGCAACTCTCCGGCGGCCAGCAACAGCGCGTGGCCTTGGCGCGAGCGCTGGTGTTCGAACCTCAACTGGTGTTGATGGACGAACCCCTCGGCGCCCTCGACAAGCAACTGCGCGAACACATGCAGATGGAGATCAAGCACCTGCACCAGCGCCTGGGCGTCACCGTGGTGTACGTGACCCACGACCAGGGCGAAGCGCTGACCATGTCCGACCGCGTGGCGGTGTTCCACCAGGGCGAGATCCAGCAGATTGCCGCGCCGCGCACCTTGTACGAAGAACCGAAAAACACCTTTGTGGCCAACTTCATTGGCGAGAACAATCGCCTCAATGGCCGCCTGCACAGCCACACAGGCGAGCGTTGCGTGGTGGAGCTGGCGCGCGGTGAAAAGGTCGAGGCGCTGGCGGTGAATGTCGGCCAGCTCGGCGGCCCGGTGACGTTGTCGGTGCGCCCGGAGCGCGTCAGCCTCAATGGCTCCAGCGAATCCTGCGTGAACCGCTTCTCCGGGCGCGTGGCCGAGTTCATCTACCTGGGCGACCACGTGCGTGTGCGCCTGGAAGTCTGCGGCAAGACCGATTTTTTTGTGAAACAACCGATTGCCGAGCTGGACCCAGCCCTGGCGGTCGGCGACGTGGTACCGATTGGCTGGCAAGTCGAGCACGTTCGCGCGCTCGACCCACTTCTAGAGGCGAATTAATCGCCCCATGGCTTCACCAACCCTGCACGTGGAGAGAACAACAATGTTGAGATCCCTTAAATATTCCGCCCTGGTCATCGGCTTGATGGGCGCGACACAGGCCATGGCAGGCCCGGACCTGACGGTCGTGTCCTTTGGCGGCGCGAACAAGGCGGCCCAGGTCAAAGCCTTCTACGCACCGTGGGAAAGCGCGGGCAACGGCAAGATCGTCGCCGGTGAGTACAACGGTGAAATGGCCAAGGTCAAAGCCATGGTCGACACCAAGAGCGTGTCCTGGGACTTGGTCGAGGTGGAATCGCCGGAACTGTCCCGTGGCTGCGACGAAGACATGTTCGAACCGCTCGACCCCAAGCTGTTCGGCAATAGCGCGGACTACGTGAAGGGCGCGATCCAGCCGTGCGGTGTGGGCTTCTTTGTGTGGTCCACCGTGCTGGCGTACAACGCCGACAAGCTGACCACTGCACCGACCAGCTGGGCGGATTTCTGGGACACCAAGAAATTCCCGGGCAAGCGCGGCCTGCGCAAAGGCGCCAAATACACCCTGGAATTCGCCTTGATGGCCGACGGCGTGGCGCCGAAGGACGTGTACAAAGTGCTGGCCGGCAAAGACGGCCAGGACCGCGCGTTCAAAAAGCTCGACGAGCTCAAGCCGTCGATCCAGTGGTGGGAGGCCGGTGCACAACCGCCGCAGTACCTCGCCTCGGGTGACGTGGTGATGAGCTCGGCCTACAACGGCCGCATTGCTGCCGTGCAAAAAGAAAGCAACCTGAAAGTGGTGTGGAACGGCGGCATCTACGACTTCGATGCCTGGGCCATTCCCAAGGGTCTGGCCAAGGACCGCGCCGAAGCGGCGAAGAAGTTCATCGCCTTCTCGGTACAGCCGCAGCAGCAGAAGACCTACTCGGAAAACATCGCCTACGGCCCGGCCAACACCCAGGCCGTGCCGTTGCTGGCCAAGGATGTGCTCAAAGACATGCCGACCACGCCGGAAAACATCGCCAACCAGGTGCAGATCGACGTGAGCTTCTGGGCGGATAACGGCGAGCAGTTGGAGCAGCGCTTCAATTCGTGGGCGGCCAAGTAACCAGCAACACCGCTAAATCCTGTGGGAACCGGTAAGTGTGGGAGCGGGCTTGCTCGCGAATGCAGTGTGACAGTCAACACTTGAGGCGACTGATCCACCGCATTCGCGAGCAAGCCCGCTCCCACACAAGCCCGTTCCCATGTGAGATTCGCTGTGTTGGGCAGAGTGCTTTCATTTCAAGTTCCGGAGTTTGCCATGGTTATCGCCATTCCCAGCCCCACCCTCAAGCAGCGCCTGGCGCGTGCCGAGCGGCTCAACCGCTGGAAGGCCCAGGCCTTGATTGCGCCGCTGGTGCTGTTTTTGCTGCTGGTGTTTCTGGTGCCGATTGTTGCGCTGCTCTACAAAAGCGTCGGCAACCCGGAAGTGGTAGGCGGTTTGCCGCGTACCGTGGTGGCGGTCAAGACCTGGGACGGTCGTGGTCTGCCGGGTGAGCCGGTCTACCAGGCGCTCAGCGAAGACCTGGGCGAAGCGCGCAAAAACCAGACCTTGGGCGACCTGTCCAAACGCTTGAACATGGAACTGGCCGGCTACCGTAGCCTGCTGACCAAAACCGCGCGGGCGCTGCCTTTTACCGAAGCGCCTGGCTCTTATAAAGAAGCGCTGGAAGGCCTCGACGAACGCTGGGGCGATCCGGCGTACTGGCAGGCGATCCGGCGCAACACCAGCAGCCTTACGCCGTACTACCTGCTGGCGGCGGTCGATCACCGCATCGACGACCTCGGCGAAGTGGCCCCGGCCACGCCTGATCAGGCGATCTACCTGGACATCTTTGCCCGCACGTTCTGGATGGGCCTGGTGATCACCTTCGTCTGCCTGCTGCTGGCGTATCCATTGGCCTACCTGCTGGCCAACCTGCCGGCCCGTAAAAGCAACCTGCTGATGATCCTGGTGCTGCTGCCGTTCTGGACCTCGATTCTGGTGCGGGTGGCGGCGTGGATCGTGTTGCTGCAGTCCGGCGGGCTGATCAACAGCGCACTCATGGGCATGGGCCTGATCGATCAGCCTTTGGAGTTGGTGTTCAACCGTACCGGGGTGTACATCTCGATGGTGCACATCCTGTTGCCGTTCATGATTCTGCCGATCTACAGCGTGATGAAAGGCATCTCGCCCACCTACATGCGCGCGGCGATTTCTCTGGGTTGCCACCCGTTCGCCAGCTTCTGGCGCGTGTACTTCCCGCAGACCTACGCCGGGGTGGGCGCCGGTTGCCTGCTGGTGTTCATCCTGGCGATTGGTTACTACATCACCCCGGCGCTGCTCGGCAGCCCGAACGACCAGATGGTCAGCTACTTCGTCGCGTTCTACACCAACACCAGCATCAACTGGGGCATGGCCACGGCCTTGGGCGGTTTGTTGCTGCTGGCGACCGTGGTGCTGTACTTGATCTATAACCGGTTGGTGGGCGCCAGTCGCCTGCGCCTGAGCTGAGGAGACCTTGCGATGCTGAGCCCTTATATGTCACCGGTGGAGCGGGTGTGGTTCTACAGCTTGCGGATCCTGTGCGGCTTGATCCTGCTGTTCCTGATTTTGCCGGTGTTGGTGATTATCCCGCTGTCGTTCAACAGCGGCAGTTTCCTGGTGTACCCGCTGCAAGGCTTCTCGCTGCACTGGTATCAGGATTTCTTCGCCTCGGCCGAATGGATGCGCGCGCTGAAGAACAGCATCATCGTCGCCCCGGCCGCCACGGTGCTGGCCATGGTCTTCGGCACGCTGGCGGCGATTGGCCTGACGCGCGGCAATTTCCCCGGCAAGGCGCTGGTGATGGCCCTGGTGATTTCGCCGATGGTGGTGCCGGTGGTGATCATCGGTGTGGCCAGTTACTTGTTCTTTGCGCCGTTGGGGCTGGGCAACAGCTTCTTCTCGTTGATTGTGGTGCACGCGGTGCTGGGCGTGCCGTTTGTGATCATTACCGTGTCGGCGACGTTGCAGGGCTTCAACCATAATCTGGTGCGGGCGGCGGCCAGCCTGGGCGCTTCGCCGCTGACCGCGTTTCGCCGGGTCACCTTGCCGTTGATCGCGCCGGGGGTGATTTCCGGGGCGCTGTTTGCCTTTTCCACCTCGTTTGACGAGGTCGTAGTGACGCTGTTTCTTGCCGGCCCTGAGCAAGCGACCTTGCCGCGGCAGATGTTCAGCGGCATCCGCGAAAACCTCAGCCCGACGATTGCCGCAGCGGCCACGCTGTTGATTGCCTTCTCGGTGCTGCTGTTGCTGACGCTTGAATGGCTGCGCGGCCGTAGCGAAAAACTGCGTACCGCCCAGGTCTAAAGCCCAGAGGAGATCAAAATGTGGGAGCGGGCTTGCTCGCGAATGCGGTCGATCAGTAACACATACACTGACTGACCTACCGCATTCGCGAGCAAGCCCGCTCCCACATTGGTTATGTGTTGAGTCGGGAATAACCATTCAGACCCTGAATGCTAGGCAACCCAAAATACCCAGCTACTCTTGTGCCAGCCCATCATTAATAAGAGGCCGCGCACATGAGTACTTCCTCATTCAAGATCGCCCACAAACTGCTGACCGGCGCTGGCGCCATCGAACAGCTGGCCTTTGAGCTCACGCGTCTGGATGTAGATAACCCGCTGATTGTCACCGACGCCGCGCTGGTCAAGTCCGGCACCGTGGCGCTGGCGCTCGAACACGTGGGCGAGCGTACCTATGAAATTTTCGACCGCGTGCTGCCCGACCCGGAAATCGCCATCGTCGAAGACTGCATGCGCGTGTACCGCGAAGGCGGGCATGACGGCTTGATCGGCGTGGGCGGTGGCAGTGCCATCGACATTGCCAAGAGCGTCGCGGCCTATGCCGGTTACCACGGCGCGCTGGCGGATTTGTTCGGCGTCGACCAGGTGCCGCGCAAAGGCCCGCCGCTGATTGCCATCCCGACCACGGCCGGCACCGGCTCGGAGGTGACCAATGTGGCGATCCTCTCCGACAAGGCGGCACAGCTGAAAAAGGGCATTGTCAGCGATTATCTGCTGCCGGATGTCGCGCTGATCAGCCCGCAAATGACCCTCACATGCCCGCGCAGCGTCACCGCCGCCAGTGGCGTGGATGCGTTGGTGCATGCCATCGAATCCTACCTGTCGCTGAATGCCTCGCCGATCACCGACGCCCTGGCGATTGGCGCGATCAAGCTGATCGCCAACGCGCTGCCCAAAGCCTACGCCAACCCGGCCAATCTGCAGGCCCGCGACGACATGGCCACCGCCAGCCTGATGGCCGGCATGGCCTTCGGCAATGCCGGGGTCGGCGCCGTGCACGCCCTGGCGTACCCGCTGGGCGGGCGTTTCAATATCGCCCACGGCGTGAGCAACGCGCTGTTGCTGCCCTATGTGATGCACTGGAACAAGTTGGCGTGTGTGGAGCGCATGCAGGACATTGCCCAGGCCATGGGCGTGAATGTCAGCAGCTTGAGTGTCAACGATGCCGCCGACCAGGCCGTCGAGGCGATGACGCGACTGTGCGCTGCAGTGGAGATCCCGGCAGGCCTGCGCAGCTTCGGGGTTCCCGAGGACGCGATCCCTGCCATGGCCACGGAAGCAGCGGGCATTGAACGCTTGATGCGCAACAACCCGCGCAAGCTCAGCGCGGCGGATATCGAGAAAATCTACCGGGCGGCTTACTAACCGTTGAGTTAGGTCACGGTGCGCGCAGCAAAGCATGAGGTATACAATGCGCGCCATCGTGATTTAGCTCAAAAAAGGTGCGTCATGCAGCCCTTCGTTATCGCTCCATCGATTCTCTCCGCCGATTTCGCCCGCCTGGGTGAAGAAGTGGACAAGGTGTTGGCCGCCGGCGCCGACTTCGTGCACTTCGATGTCATGGACAATCACTACGTGCCCAACCTGACCATCGGCCCGATGGTCTGCGCGGCGCTGCGTAAGTACGGCATCACTGCGCCGATCGATGCGCACCTGATGGTCAGCCCGGTGGACCGTATCGTCGGTGACTTCATCGAGGCCGGCGCGACCTACATCACCTTCCACCCGGAAGCCACGCTGCACGTCGACCGCACCTTGCAACTGATCCGCGAAGGCGGCTGCAAGGCGGGCCTGGTGTTCAACCCGGCCACGCCGTTGAGCGTGCTTGAGTACGTGATGGACAAGGTCGACATGGTCTTGCTGATGAGCGTCAACCCAGGCTTTGGCGGGCAGAAATTCATTCCCGGCACCCTGAACAAACTGCGTGAAGCCCGCGCGCTGATCGATGCGTCGGGCCGTGACATCCGCCTGGAAATCGACGGTGGGGTCAACGTCAACAATATCCGTGAAATCGCTGCCGCCGGCGCCGACACCTTTGTGGCCGGTTCGGCGATCTTCAATGCGCCGGACTACCAGGCCGTCATCGACACGATGCGCGCCGAACTGGCGCTGGCGCGTCCATGAGCGGCTTTGAGCAGCTGTTCCCCGGCAAGCTGCCACGGCTGGTGATGTTCGATCTGGACGGTACCTTGATCGACTCGGTGCCGGACCTGGCAGCGGCGGTGGACCAGATGCTGCTCAAGCTGGGGCGCAAGCCTGCAGGGATCGAGTCGGTACGCATGTGGGTCGGCAATGGCGTGCAGATGCTGGTGCGCCGGGCCTTGGCCAACAACATCGATGCCGAAGGTGTCGATGATGTGGAGGCTGAGCACGCCCTGGAGTTGTTCAACGCGGCCTATGAAAACGGCCACGAGCTGAGCGTGGTTTACCCCGGCGTACGCGACACGCTCAAGTGGCTGCACAAGCAGGGCGTGGAAATGGCCCTGATCACCAACAAGCCGGAGCGTTTTGTCGCGCCGTTGTTGGATCACATGAAGATCGGCCGTTACTTCCGCTGGATCATCGGTGGCGATACGTTGCCGCAGAAGAAACCCGACCCGGCGGCGCTGTTCTTCGTGATGAAAATGGCCAATATCCCGGCCTCCCAGTCGTTGTTTGTCGGTGACTCGCGCAGTGATGTGCTGGCCGCCAAAGCTGCGGGCGTACAGTGCGTGGCGCTCAGTTACGGCTATAACCATGGCCGACCGATTGCCGAAGAAGCGCCGGCGCTGGTGATTGATGACCTGCGTCTGTTAATCCCCGGTTGCTTGGGAGCGGGCGCTGAGATAACGTTGCCCGACATCGAATCAACCCCTTCTGGAAACCCCATCGTGGTGGTCACTCGCAAACTCTGGATGAAAGTCATCAAGGCCCTGGCCCGCTGGCGTTGGCGCGCCTGACTGATCCTGGCCGCGCTGCGGCACGTTTGCACACCTGACCGTTTGACCCTCAAGCCACGAGGCACCTCATGATCCGCGAAGAATTCCTGCGTTTGGCCGCTGCTGGCTATAACCGTATCCCGTTGGCCTGCGAAACCCTGGCCGACTTCGATACGCCGCTGTCGATCTACCTGAAACTGGCCGACGAGCCCAACTCCTACCTGCTGGAATCGGTACAAGGCGGGGAGAAGTGGGGCCGTTACTCGATCATCGGCCTGCCGTGTCGCACGGTGCTGCGGGTGCACGACCATCATGTGAGCATCACGCTCGATGGCGTCGAGATCGAAAGCCACGACGTTGAAGACCCGCTGGCCTTCGTCGAGGCCTTCAAGGCGCGCTACAACGTGCCGACCATCGCCGGCCTGCCGCGCTTCAACGGTGGCCTGGTGGGTTACTTCGGCTACGACTGCGTCCGCTACGTGGAAAAACGCCTGGGCAAATGCCCGAACCCGGACCCGCTGGGCGTGCCGGACATTCTGCTGATGGTCTCCGACGCGGTGGTGGTGTTCGACAACCTCGCCGGCAAAATGCACGCGATTGTGCTGGCGGATCCTTCCCAGGCCGATGCCTTCGAGCAAGGCCAGGCCAGCCTTGAAGCCTTGCTGGAAAAACTGCGCCAGCCGATCACCCCGCGCCGTGGCCTGGACCTCAGCCGTCCACCGGCTGCCGACCCGGTGTTCCGCTCCAGCTTTACTCAGGATGACTATGAGCGCGCGGTGGATACCATCAAGGAATACATCCTCGCCGGTGACTGCATGCAGGTAGTGCCGTCGCAACGCATGTCCATCGACTTCAAGGCCGCACCGATTGACCTGTACCGCGCGCTGCGTTGCTTCAACCCGACGCCGTACATGTACTTCTTCAACTTCGGCGACTTCCACGTGGTGGGCAGTTCGCCGGAAGTGCTGGTGCGCGTCGAAGACAACCTGATCACCGTGCGCCCAATCGCCGGCACTCGCCCACGCGGCGCGACCGAAGAGGCCGACCTGGCGCTGGAAGAAGACCTGCTGAGCGACGACAAGGAAATCGCCGAGCACTTGATGCTCATCGACCTGGGCCGCAATGACACCGGCCGCGTCTCGGAAATCGGCTCGGTAAAGCTCACCGAGAAGATGGTCATCGAGCGCTATTCCAACGTGATGCACATTGTCTCCAACGTTACCGGCGAGCTGAAGGAAGGCCTGACCGCCATGGACGCGCTGCGCGCGATTCTGCCGGCCGGCACCTTGTCGGGCGCGCCGAAGATTCGCGCGATGGAGATTATCGACGAACTCGAACCAGTCAAACGTGGTGTGTACGGCGGCGCCGTGGGGTATTTCGCCTGGAACGGCAACATGGACACCGCGATTGCGATTCGTACGGCGGTGATCAAGGACGGTGAGCTGCATGTGCAGGCGGGTGGCGGGATCGTCGCCGACTCGGTGCCGGCGCTGGAATGGGAAGAAACCCTGAACAAGCGCCGTGCGATGTTCCGGGCGGTGGCGTTGGCTGAGCAAACCCCGCAAAACTAAAGCCAGATGTAGATCCAACTGTGGGAGCGGGCTTGCTCGCGAAGGCAGAGTGTCAGTCACTGGATGTGTCGCTGATACACCGCCTTCGCGAGCAAGCCCGCTCCCACATTGGTTTTTCGCTGATCTTACAAGCAGTTTAGAAATCCAGACTCACCCCCACACTCACCCCTTGCTGGGTCAAATTGTCATCCTTGCTCACGTTATACGCCGCCCGTAACGCCAGCTCCTGCGTCAGCTTGTGGCTGACGCCCACACTCAAGCGATCCGAATTGCTGCGTGGCGTGTAGCCGTCCAGCTTGAAATCGATCCCTGGCACGCTGTTGAGCGACATCTTCACTCTCTGTGTGTCGTTTTCGAACTCATGCTCGTGGGCTACTTCGCCAAACACCTGGGTTTGCGGCGTGACGCGATAGCTGCCCTGCAAGCCGACGCCCAGGCGCTTGGAGTCGCGTTGTTGATCGTCAAAAGTCAGTGCGGTGGAGCGGCTGTCCTTTTCCGAATAGCCATCGACCTCGACCCGTGCATAGTCGGCGCTGACGAACGGTGACAGGTGCCAGTCGCTGCCGGCGCCGGCAATGTCGTAACCCACGCGGCCGCTGAGGGCCCAGAGCCAGCCGTCGGTGTCGCCTTTTTCGGAGCCTTCGCTGACGCCCAGGGCGAACTTGCGCTTGAGGCTGTCGAAGTCCAGTTTGCCGCCGGTCAACGCCGCGTCCGCCCACCAATGGTTTTGCTGGTATTGGGCGAAGGCGGTGCCCATGTAGCTGTTGAGCTTGTAGTCCGAATCGCTGGCGCCGGCTTCAAGCGTCTGCCGATACAGGCCGGCTGCCACGCCTACGCGCCAGTTTTCGTCGAGCCGGTAGCTGCCCCCGACATTCAGGTTGTAGCCACTGCCGTCGCCGCTGGCCGAGCTGTTTTGATCATCGAAGTTCAGGCGCTGGCCGCCACCGGCCACGATGGCACGCCATTGGCCAACGGCTTGCCAATTGCCGTTGTCCGCCTGCCATTGGTTGCGCAGTTCGTCCTGATGGGCGCGCAACGTGCCTTGGGCCATCTCCGGCAGCAAGGTCAGTTCCCACGGCGCCGCAAGCAGTGAATAGGCGTAGTCGGCGATCAAGCGTTGCCCGGCGATGGTGGGGTGGACCGAGTCGTTGTAGATCAGCTTGGTCGGGTCCGGACTGGTGCCGCCAATGCCGTAGGTCGGGTTGGCGGTGCAGCTGTTGCCGCTGAAACAGGTACCGGTGAGGTTTTGTCCGGTCGCCAGGCCAAAGCGGGCCGGGTTGGCGAAGGCTTCATTGAGCAGCAGCGGAATATTCAACGGGATGATCTGCGCATCGATCTGAGACAGGCGCTGCACCAGTGACTGGTTGAAGAGGTTGCTCAGGGCCGAACTCGACGCCTGCAGCGGCGTGCCGTTGATGGCTGGAGTCAGGCCCAGGTCGGGCAGCATCCACACCATGATGTAGCGCGCGCCGGCCTGTTGCAGCACTTGGGCACTGTCGGCCAGGCGCCCGCCGGCAGCAACAGCCTGGCCTGGGCTGAGGACGCGGCCTTGCAGGAAGTCATTGCCGCCACCGGACAGGAAATACAGCGCGTTGGGGTCGGCTCGCCCGCCGTTTGCCGGCAGATAACCCTGGCGACTGCGCAACACCGTACCGCCACCGGGGTTGCCAGGCGGAATCGCCGCGTTGGAGACCGAGGTAATGGAATCCAGGATGTTGTCGGTACGGTAGCCCCCGACTGCCCAGTTGTTGCCGTCGGGCAAGCCTTGCGCCGCGCGAACCGGCGAGGTGGAGGCATTCAGGTCGTTTGGCGCAACACCCAGCCGGGAACCGAGCAAAGTCGACGAAACCAGGCCGTAATCGCCCTGGAAGGTCGGGCCGGTGCGGTTGGTAAAGCGCAGCGTGGCGCCATTTGAACCATCCGGGAACTGACCGGCATCGGCCAGGCTGTCGCCGAAAACGACCATGGTTGAATAGGGTGAGGAGGCTGCGAACGCCTGCGCGCAGGCCAGTGATAAGAGGCAGCCGGCAAGCGGTGCGAAAAACGGAGGTCTGAACATGCAAAATTCCATTTAGTTGTTTTTGTATCGGAAGCGAAACACTAGCAATGTAGTGAGGGTTCTCTGTGAAGAAAACAGTTTTTTCCTATAAAGATTTCGTCGTGTTTACCCCGTATTCGCGGCTCCATATTGCACCGCTGGCGAGGCTACGTTACTGTGCCTGAACGTATGAATGAGACCCTCCCCGTGTTGATCATCAGCAAACTCTTGATGCGAGTAGTCAAGGCACACGCCCGTTGGCGTTGGCGCGCCTGACATTTTTCTCTGCCGGCTTGGCCGGACCTGTACCGATTTGCCTTCTTCACCCGTTGTTTTGACGCCCCTTGCCGGCTAACCCTGGCAACCGGAACGTGCGTCTGGCAGCGGGTCACTCTCGGAAGGCGGTCATTCGAAATCAGTGAATTCAAGAGGTTTGAACCACATGTTGCTGATGATTGATAACTACGACTCCTTTACCTACAACGTTGTGCAGTACCTGGGCGAGCTCGGTGCCGAGGTCAAGGTCGTGCGCAATGACGAACTGACGGTCGCCGAAATCGCCGCCCTGAATCCGGAGCGCATCGTGGTTTCGCCAGGCCCTTGCACGCCGACCGAAGCCGGTGTGTCGCTGGAAGCGATCAAATATTTCGCTGGCAAGTTGCCGATCCTGGGCGTGTGCCTGGGCCACCAGTCCATTGGCCAGGCCTTTGGCGGTGATGTGGTTCGCGCGCGCCAGGTGATGCATGGCAAAACCAGCCCGGTGTTCCATAAAGACCTGGGCGTATTCCACGGCCTGAACCTGCCGGTAACGGTCACCCGCTACCACTCGCTGGTGGTCAAGCGTGAGACCCTGCCCGAGTGCCTGGAGCTTACCGCCTGGACCCAGCTGGAAGACGGTTCGGTCGATGAGATCATGGGCCTGCGCCACAAGACACTGAATATCGAAGGGGTGCAATTTCACCCCGAGTCGATCCTGACCGAGCAGGGCTACGAGCTGTTCGCTAACTTTCTCAAGCAGAGCGGCGGCACGCGCTAAGGACTTTCCATGGATATCAAGACTGCCCTGAGCCGTATCGTCGGCCATCTGGACCTGAGCACCGCTGAAATGAGCGATGTGATGCGCGAGATCATGACCGGCCAATGCACCGAGGCGCAGATCGGCGCGTTCATGATGGCGATGCGCATGAAGAGCGAAAGCATCGACGAAATCGTCGGCGCTGTGTCGGTGATGCGAGAGCTGGCCGACAAGGTCGAACTCAAGACCCTCGACGGCGTGGTCGATGTGGTCGGCACTGGCGGTGACGGTGCGAATATCTTCAACGTGTCGACGGCTTCCTCCTTTGTGGTCGCGGCGGCCGGTTGCACCGTGGCCAAGCACGGTAACCGCGCGGTGTCTGGCAAGAGCGGCAGTGCCGACTTGCTGGAAGCGGCCGGGATCTACCTGAACCTGACGCCGGTACAAGTGGCGCGCTGCATCGACAGCGTCGGCATTGGCTTCATGTTTGCTCAATCCCACCACGGTGCGATGAAACACGCCGCCGGCCCGCGCAAGGACCTTGGCCTGCGCACCCTGTTCAACATGCTCGGCCCGCTTACGAATCCGGCCGGTGTGAAACATCAGGTGGTGGGTGTGTTCAGTCAGGCGCTGTGCCGCCCCTTGGCCGAGGTGTTGCAACGCCTGGGCAGCAAGCACGTGCTGGTGGTGCATTCCAAAGACGGTTTGGACGAGTTCAGCCTGGCAGCCCCGACCTTTGTGGCGGAACTGAAGAACGACCAAGTCACCGAGTACTGGGTCGAGCCCGAAGACCTCGGCATGAAAAGCCAGAGCCTGCATGGCCTGTCGGTGGAAAGCCCGGCCGCCTCGCTTGAATTGATTCGGGATGCCCTGGGGCGTCGCAAAACCGAAAACGGCCAGAAAGCTGCCGAAATGATCGTGCTCAATGCCGGCGCGGCACTGTATGCCGCCGATCACGCCTACAGTCTCAAAGAGGGCGTGGCCCTCGCACATGATGCATTGCACACCGGGCTCGCTCGCGAGAAGCTCGAAGAACTGGGTGCCTTTACTGCGGTGTTCAAGATGGAGAATGAAGGATGAGTGTTCCGACCGTTCTGGAAAAAATCCTGGCCCGCAAGGCTGAAGAAGTCGCCGAGCGTCGCGCCCGCGTCAGCCTGGCCGAGTTGGAAGCTCAGGCGAAGATCGCCGATGCGCCGCGTGGTTTTGCCAATGCCCTGATAAAGCGGGCCAAGGACAAGCAGCCCGCGGTCATTGCCGAGATCAAAAAAGCCTCACCCAGCAAGGGCGTGATTCGCGAGCTCTTTATTCCTGAAGAGATTGCCAAGAGCTACGAGAAGGGCGGCGCAACCTGCCTGTCGGTCCTGACCGACATCGACTACTTCCAGGGCTGCGACCTGTTCCTGCAACAGGCCCGCGCGGCGTGCAAGTTGCCGGTGATCCGCAAAGACTTCATGGTCGACCCATACCAAATCGTCGAAGCCCGTGCCTTGGGCGCCGACTGCGTGCTGCTGATCGTCTCTGCACTGGATGACGTGAAGATGGCCGAGTTGGCAGCCGTGGCCAAAAGTGTTGGCCTGGATGTGCTGGTGGAAGTCCACGATGGTGATGAGCTGGAACGTGCACTGAAAACCCTCGATACACCGTTGGTGGGGGTCAATAACCGCAACCTGCACACTTTTGAAGTCAGCCTGGAAAACACGCTGGACCTGTTGCCGCGAATTCCGCGCGACCGTCTGGTGATCACCGAGAGTGGCATCGTTAACCGCGCCGATGTGGAACTGATGGAAATCAGCGGTGTGTACTCGTTCCTGGTGGGCGAAACCTTTATGCGCGCCGAGAACCCGGGGGCGGAACTGCAGCGTTTGTTCTTCCCTGAGCGTGGCGTGGCGGTCAGCGGCTCCACATTAGACTGATTTGGAATGCGGTCAACAATGTGGGGGCGGGCTTGTGTGGGAGCTGGCTTGCCTGCGATAGCATCACCAGGGTGTAACTGATACACCGAGGTGCCTGTATCGCAGGCAAGCCAGCTCCCACATTAGTTTTGTGTCTATTCAGAGAAGTAGGTGTTTGATGATTCAACCCCTATCGATGACCGTAGAAGCAGGCCTCGCTGCCGAACAAGACCTGTTGGCGGCCGTTTGCGCTGGCGAGCGAGCGTTCGGGCTGCTGTTCTGGCAGCCCAGCGACCAAGCGCTGGTCATGCCGCGTCGCTTGAGCCGCTTGCCCGCGTTTGAAGCCGCGAGCCGCGTATCAGCCGATGCCGGTTGGCCGGTGTTGCTGCGTGAAACCGGCGGTGAGCCGGTGCCGCAGTCTGGCGCTACCGTCAATATCGCCCTGGTGTACGCGCCGCCACGCAGCGAAGGTGATCAAGGGCGCATCGAAACCGGTTACCAGCGTTTGTGCCAGCCGATCTGCGACTTATTGATTGAGTTGGGCGGTGACGCGTCCGTCGGTGAAATCGACGGTGCGTTTTGCGACGGTCGTTACAACGTCAACCTCAACGGTCGCAAGATGGTGGGCACCGCCCAGCGCTGGCGACAGAGCGGCGGCCGCCCGGTGGGGTTGGTGCACGGTGCCCTGTTGCTGGATGACGATCGCGAGGAATTGATTGCAGCGGTCAACCGTTTCAATGAAGCCTGCGGCCTCGACCAGCGTGTACGTGCCGACAGTCATATCGCACTGCATGAAGCCTTTCCCGCGCCGGATGCGATCAGCCGGCTGGATACCTTGTACCGTCAGATGCTGGCCGGCTTCCTGGCGGGTTAACGCGTACCGAACACCACCATGGTCTTGCCTTTGACGTGCACCAGGTTGCGCTCTTCCAGGTCCTTGAGTACGCGACCGACCATTTCCCGTGAGCAGCCGACAATGCGCCCGATTTCCTGGCGCGTGACTTTGATCTGCATGCCGTCCGGATGGGTCATGGCATCCGGTTGCTTGCACAGCTCCAGCAGGCAACGGGCCACGCGGCCGGTGACGTCAAAGAATGCCAGATCACCGACTTTGCGTGTGGTGTCGCGCAGGCGCTGGGCAATCTGGCCGCTCAGGGCGTAAAGGATGTCGGGATCATGCTGGGCCAATTCGCGGAATTTCGCGTAACTGATTTCGGCAACGTCGCATTCAATCTTGGCTCGCACCCAGGCGCTGCGTTCCTGCTCTTTGCCGGCTTGCTCGAACAGCCCCAGCTCCCCGAAGAAATCACCGGTATTGAGGTAGGCGATGATCATCTCGCGACCGTCTTCATCCTCGATCAGGATAGTGACCGAGCCTTTGATGATGAAGAACAGCGTTTCGGAACGTTCGCCCGCGCAGATGATGTTGTGCTTGGCCGGATAACGCCGGCGCTGGCAATGCATCAGCAGCTTGTCGAGATTCTTGATCTTGGGTGTGGGAGTAAGAGCAACCATGGTTGTATCCCGGAAAGACTGCACGGTGTGGTTGGATTTATTTTTTTATCCAGCGATGTCGGCATTGATACACGCTGTACAAAGGATGGCAATGCGCCATTGAATTGGCGCCAGCTTACCAGACACATTCTGCCTCGATTAAGGAATTTACCGAGCAAACGCTGTCATTGATCGCTTTGAAGGCAGGACGCTGCGGTTCCAAGGCCCTGTGCTAAGCTGGCGACCCTTTTTTAGCAGTGGAGTCTGGGCGATGAAGGCACGCATCCAATGGGCGGGCGAAGCCATGTTCCTCGGTGAGTCGGGCAGTGGCCATGTGGTGGTCATGGATGGCCCGCCGGAAGCCGGTGGCCGTAACCTGGGCGTACGTCCGATGGAAATGCTCCTGCTGGGTGTCGGCGGTTGCAGCAATTTCGACGTGGTCAGCATCCTGAAGAAATCCCGCCAGGCCGTGGAAAGCTGCGAAGCCTTCCTGGAAGCCGAGCGCGCCACTGAAGACCCGAAGGTGTTCACCAAGATCCACATGCATTTCGTGGTGAAGGGCCGGGCGCTGAAAGAAGCCCAGGTCAAGCGTGCCATCGAGCTGTCGGCCGAGAAGTATTGCTCGGCGTCGATCATGCTGGGCGCGGCCGGTGTGGCAATCACTCATGATTATGAAATCATCGAGTTGGGTTGATCGCCAAGCGGTAAAAGAAAAGGGCGCCTGTGTGGCGCCCTTTTTTGTGGGTCAGATTCAATGCACTTAGATGCGATAGGTGCTCTTGGTCATGACTTTGGCCAACAGGCTCATGCCAAACCGCACCGGCGCCGGGAAGCGAAAGCCGCCCGCATCCAATGCGCTTTCTGCGTGGTGTTCTTCATCGATGCGCATCTGCTCGAGAATGGCCCGGGACTTTTCGTCTTCGGCCGGCAGCTGTTCCAGGTGTTCATCCAAATGTTTGCACACCTGATGTTCCGTCGCTGCGACAAAGCCAAGGCTGACCTTGTCACTGATCAGGCCGGCAGCAGCGCCGATACCAAACGACAAACCATAAAACAGTGGGTTCAGCACGCTCGTATGGCTGCCCAACTGACGAATGCGCTGCTCACACCAGGCCAGGTGGTCGATTTCTTCCTCGGCGGCATGTTCCATCGCCGCGCGCACCTGCGGCAGCTTGGCGGTCAGCGCCTGGCCCTGGTACAGCGCCTGGGCACAGACTTCGCCGGTATGGTTGATGCGCATCAGACCGACGACGTGGCGGGTGTCGGTCTCGCTCATCTGCGAATCCGGCTGCACGATTGCGGGCGATGGGCGGTACGGTTGGCCGCTGAACGGCAACAGCGTGCGCATGGCCATGTCGGCTTGCAGCAACAGACGGTCAATCGGCGAGTAGTGACGTTGGGTAGTCATGCTGACCTCCGGGAAGAATCTCGGCGGCCAGTTTACCGCAAGAGAGGGCGAAGCGTTTGCGTTGAGTCAAGGGCATGAAGTCGCAGCACTGGGCCGCGACCTCTGCAGGAAGGCTGATCAGCCCGGTGGCCAGTTCATCTGGCGCTGCCCCAGCACGTGCATATGAATGTGATAAACGGTCTGCCCGCCTTCTTCATTGCAGTTCATCACCACGCGAAAGCCTTTCTCGCAGCCCTGTTCAACAGCCAGACGCTGAGCGGTAAACAGAATATGGCCGGCCAGGGCTTTATCGTCTTCGGTGAGGTCATTGAGGGTGCGGATCGGCTTTTTTGGAATGACCAGAAAATGCACGGGCGCCATCGGGGCAATATCGTGGAAAGCGAGGACCTGGTCATCTTCATAGATGATCTTCGCCGGTATTTCCCTGTTGATGATCTTGGTGAACAGAGTATCCACAGCTGTTTCTCCATTGTGAAAGTGCAGGGGAGTGTACCCAGGCCGTCAACGTGGGCAATAGGCCTTGTTGATCGCGCCGGCAATCTTGCGGGTCAGCCAGCGGGGGCTCAGGCGCGGGCTGAACGCCAGCCAACGGTTGCGCCGCCCGGGAATGATGATGGCTTTGTTTCTTTCCAAGGCTCGCACGGTATAAAGCGCGACTTCTTCCGGGCTCATCAGTTGTTGGCTGCGGTCGAGTTTGGCGGTGTCCATTTGCGCGGTACCAAAAAAGGCTGTGCGCGTGGGGCCGGGGCACAGCACCGAGACCTTGATGCCACAACTCTTCAACTCTTCGCGCAGCCCTTCGGAGAAGTGCAGTACATACGCCTTGCTGGCGTAATAGCTGCTCATCCATGGGCCCGGCTGAAACGCGGCGACCGAAGCAACGTTAAGAATCTGCCCGCCGCCATGCAGCGCCATGGCATTGCCCAGGGCATGGCACATACGGGTCAGGGCCAGGATGTTGACTTCGATCAGGTCTTGTTCGGTCATCCAGTCCTGGGCCAGGAACGGTCCGCTGGTGCCGATGCCGGCGCAGTTGACCAGCAGGTCGATCTGCCGCTCGCCCTCTTCAAGCTCCAGCAGGAACCCGGACAGGCGCAGCGGCTCGCCCAGATCGCAGGCGCGAAACAACACCTCGACGCCAAAGCGTTGAGTCAATTCGATTGCAATGCTTTCCAACTGATCACGCTGGCGGGCCACCAGAATCAAGCTGCGGCCGCGACGGGCCAATGCTTCGGCCAAGGCCAGGCCGATGCCGCTGGAGGCACCGGTGATCAGAGCGTAACGGGTCATGCCTTTCTCCATCGCAACGCCGCCGGGCCTGTGACAGAGGCATCACAGGCGCCGGGCGTTTCTCACTGTTCTGGAGAGTCTACAGGTTCGGCTGCGTCGTCAGCACTTTGCGCGCCGTCTTCTTCATCGACGATGACGCTTTGATCGGTGTCGTCATCGGCATTGATGGAGCTGCTTTCGTAGCTATTGCTCATATTGGCTTCGAATTGATTCAGGTAACCGTTCATGCCCAGCGTGACCAGGATGGCGAGCATCACCGGAATGAACGCCAGCCACATGGCAGCCAGCACCTTCACCGCAGTAGAGTTGCGTGGTGGCGGAGGGCCGTATTGGTTGGCACCTGGATTACCGGGCAGCACCAGCAGCAACAGCGGGAAAACGCTGTTCACCAAGGGCACCAGGTTCAGGAAGTACAGCCAGCCAGACCAGCCCAGATCGTGCAGGCGTTGCACGCCGATTTGCACGCTGATCCAGACCAGTGCAACAAACAGCGCGAAACCCAGCAGCGAGCCGAGAATAGCGCCGGCTATTGGCGAGGCGGTGGCGACGGCGAAACTGGCGGTGCTGATAATGCCCGCGGCGACCAGCATGGCGACGGTCAATACCAACGTCCAGGCCAGGTAGCGCAGGCGACCGATACGCCCGTGAATGGTGAAAACCTTGAGCGTTGCGAATTCCTCGGTGCTATCCCCCACGGCTGCACGGGGTGGCGCGTAAGGCGAGGCGGCGGCGCGCGAAAAATCAGCAGCGCTGGTCTGCGTTTCATGGGTTTCGGCCAGGCTGAACGCCACGGGCTGCTCATCTTCGATGCGGGCATCAACACCGGCGTTTTTCAGCGCAGTCAGGTAGGTCTCTGCATCCGCGCGCGACAGGTCACGCTTGAGCGCAACGGGGCGTCCGGTGAAGAGCTTTTCGATCGACTCGACATCGCTCTTGAACAACTCGGCGAGGTTGAGTTTGGCCGTGGTGCTTTCGACACCCGGGAGCAAGGCTCCGTCAAACACGATCTTGAAACGGTTGTCGCTCATGCGGGCATCCTTGTCACTGGTAAAGGAGGGGAGTTGCCGGCCCGCTTCAATCGGCAGGCCTGGCGAGTGTATCAGCGTGGCCAGCGCAGTTGTGTCGCCTGTTCGCGGGCCTTGCGGTATTCGGCATCCAGGCGGGCAATCAGTTCATCGACGCCGGGCAGATCGTCAATCTCACCGACGCCCTGGCCCGCAGACCACACCGTTTTCCATGCCTTGGCCTCGTCGCTCAACGGCTTGAGCTTGGAGCCGAAGTTGACTTCGCCTTTGCCCTGTAAGGCTGCGAGGTCGAAACCGGCGTTTTCCAGGCTCTGGCGCATAAAGCTGGCGGGCACGCCGGACACTGCGGGAGTGTGCACGATGTCGGCGGCACGCGATGTGAGCAGCATCTCTTTATACGCATCCGGGGCATGGCTTTCAGTGGTGCCGATAAAGCGTGTGCCGAAGTAGGCGAGGTCTGCGCCCAACAGTTGGGCGGCAAGGATCTCGTGGCCATGGTTGAGGCAGCCTGCCAACAGCAGGGTTTTGTCGAAGAACTGCCGGATCTCGGCGATCAGCGCGAACGGACTCCAGGTGCCGGCATGGCCCCCGGCGCCTGCAGCCACGGCGATCAGGCCGTCAACACCAGCCTCTGCGGCTTTCTCGGCGTGGCGCCGGGTGGTGACGTCGTGAAACACCAGACCGCCGTAGCTGTGCACGGCATCGACCAGTTCTTTCACCGCACCCAGGCTGGTGATGACGATCGGCACTTTGTGCGCCACACAGATCGCCAGATCGGCCTCCAGGCGGGGGTTGCTGTTGTGCACGATCAGGTTGACGGCATACGGCGCGGGGTTATCCAGCTGCGCCAGGCCCGCTTCGATTTCTTCCAGCCAGGCCTTGAAGCCGCTGCTTTCACGTTGGTTCAGTGCCGGGAAACTCCCGACCACGCCATTGCGACAGCAGGCCAGTACCAGTTGTGGGTTGGAAATCAGGAACATCGGCGCAGCCACCACGGGCAGGCGCAGACGTTGTTCAAGCAAAGCGGGCAGCGACATTGGAGGTACCCCGAGTGATTGAAGTTAGAACGGTTTGACCACGACCAAAATTACGATAGCCAGCAATATCAGAACCGGTACTTCATTGAACCAGCGATAAAAGACATGGCTGCGGGTGTTTTCGCCACGGGCAAAGCGTTTTACCTGTGCGCCGCACATATGGTGGTAACCGATGAGCAGCACGACCAGGGTCAGTTTGGCGTGGATCCAGGCACCGGATTGAAAGATGGCAGGGTTGAGGTAGATCAGCCAGCCGCCGAATATCAGCGTGGCGATCATCGCCGGGCCCATGATGCCGCGGTAGAGCTTGCGCTCCATGACGCTGAAGCGTTCTTTGCTGACGGTGTCTTCACTTTGGGCGTGATAGACGAACAGGCGGGGCAGGTAGAACAGCCCGGCAAACCAGCAGACGATAGCGACGATGTGGAAGGCTTTGATCCATAGATAGAGCATTTCTAGTTATTCCCAGGTTCACGGTAACTGAAGATAGTAGTGGCTCATGCGCCCGTACGTCACGTTGACGGTTGTCGCAGGGCGATGTGGCCCCTATTATCGGCGGCTTTCCAGTGGGTTCGTTGAGGGCAGGTTTATGGTCAAGGTCGGTATCGTCGGCGGCACGGGTTACACCGGTGTCGAATTGCTGCGTCTGTTGGCTCAGCATCCGCAAGCTGAGGTGGTGGTTATCACTTCCCGATCCGAGGCCGGACTGGCCGTGGCCGATATGTACCCCAACCTGCGAGGCCACTACGACGGCCTGGCGTTCAGCGTGCCGGACATCAAGACCCTTGGCGCCTGTGACGTGGTGTTTTTCGCAACGCCTCACGGGGTGGCGCATGCACTGGCCGGTGAACTGCTGGCGTCGGGGACCAAGGTCATCGATCTGTCAGCCGATTTCCGTCTGCAGGATGCTGACGAATGGGCCAAATGGTACGGCCAGCCGCACGGCGCGCCTCAATTGCTGGAAGAGGCGGTATACGGCCTGCCTGAAGTCAATCGCGAGCAGATCAGGCAAGCACGCCTGATCGCGGTGCCGGGTTGCTACCCGACTGCCACGCAGCTGGGTTTCCTGCCATTGCTCGAAGCCGGGCTGGCGGACACTTCGCGCCTGATCGCAGACTGCAAGTCGGGTGTGAGCGGCGCCGGTCGTGGGGCAGCTGTGGGTTCGCTGTACTCCGAAACGTCCGAAAGCATGAAAGCCTATGCGGTAAAAGGGCACCGCCACTTGCCGGAAATTCGTCAAGGGCTGCGGCGTGCCGCTGGCAAGGAGGTCGGTCTGACGTTCGTGCCGCACCTGACGCCGATGATTCGTGGCATTCACTCCACGCTGTACGCAACCGTGGTCGATCGTTCGGTAGATCTGCAAGCGCTGTTTGAAAAGCGTTATGCCAACGAACCGTTCGTCGATGTAATGCCAGCTGGCAGCCATCCGGAAACCCGCAGCGTGCGTGGTGCCAACGTCTGCCGTATTGCCGTGCACCGTCCGCAGGATGGCGACCTGGTGGTGGTGTTGTCGGTCATCGACAACCTGGTCAAGGGCGCCTCGGGCCAGGCGGTGCAGAACCTGAACATCCTGTTTGGCCTGGATGAAAAGCTGGGCCTGTCCCACGCGGGCATGCTGCCGTAAGGCTTGCCTGCTGCTGTGCAAAAGGCCCGTTGATCGGGCCTTTTGTGTTTTTAATGGCGGCAACGCAGATTGATATACCGTAACAATAGTTGACCGCTTTTCTAGGAGAAGCGGATAATGCCCGCCATTACGCATATGGCGGCGGTACGCCGGGAGATTATCAGCATGAGCGTTGAGTCCTTCACCCCCACGGCTTTGCAATTCACCCACGGTGCTGCGCACAAGGTGAAGAGCCTGGTCGATGAAGAGGGTAATGATCGCTTGAAGCTGCGCGTATTTGTTACGGGCGGCGGTTGTTCAGGGTTTCAGTACGGTTTTACCTTCGATGAAGATGTGGCCGATGATGACACTATCGTCGAGCGCGAAGGCGTTAGCCTGGTCGTGGACCCGATGAGCTTCCAATACCTGGCAGGTGCCGAGGTGGATTACCAGGAAGGTCTGGAAGGTTCGCGTTTCGTGATCAAGAACCCGAATGCCACCACGACGTGTGGGTGCGGGTCTTCGTTCTCGATCTGATCCATAGCAGATAAAAAAACGCCGCTTGGCTTTGAAAGGCTAAGCGGCGTTTTGCTGTCTGGGAGTCAGGCCGGGTAAATCGCGCCCAGTACCCGCAGCCCACGTGCGCCGGTGACGCTGGGGCGGTTGGCGGCAATGCCTTCAAGGCAGCAATGGGCCAGCCAGGCGAAGGCCATGGCTTCGACCCAGTCGGGATCGACGCCATAAGTGGCGGTGCTGCTGACCTGGGTGGACGGCAGCAGCGCCGTCAGACGGTTCATCAGCGTGGCGTTATGCGCGCCGCCACCACAGACCAGCAGCGTTTCAGTCGCGGACTGTGCGGTTTGCAGGGATTCAACGATGGTCAGCGCCGTCAGTTCAAGCAGGGTTGCCTGTACGTCCTGAGGCTTAAACGCGGGTAATGTGCCGAGGTGTTGCTGCAGCCAGCTCAGGTTGAAGACTTCACGTCCGGTACTTTTCGGGCCTTTGGTGAGGAAGAAGGGGTCGCTGAGTAGGCGGCTGAGCAACTGAGGCTCAACCTTGCCACTGGCGGCCCACTGCCCGTCGCGGTCAAAGTGCTCGCCGCGCCGTTGGTGAATCCAGGCATCCAGCAAGACGTTTCCGGGGCCGCAGTCGAAGCCGGCTACCGGCTTGCCGGTCTCGATCAGGCTAAGGTTGCTGAACCCGCCTACGTTTAATACGGCACGGTTGCCGGCACGCTCACCGAACAACGCCTCATGAAACGCTGGCACGAGCGGCGCGCCCTGGCCGCCGGCGGCGACGTCGCGGCTGCGGAAGTCGCTGACCACGGTGATGCCTGTCAGCTCGGTGAGCAGCGCAGGGTTACCGATCTGAACGGTAAAGCCACGGGCCGGTTCATGGCGGATCGTCTGCCCGTGGCTGCCAATGGCGCGAATGTCTTCCGGCTTGAGGTTCTGCTGTTGCAGCAAGGCGTGGATGCCCTCGGCGGCGAGCGTTACCCAATGTCGCTGGGCCATCGCTGAACGTGCGATCTCATCCGGGCCGCTGGCGCACAGGCTTAGCAACTCGGCGCGCAGGGTCTCGGGCATCGGGATGTAGTGCGTGGCGATCAAGTTGATCGCCGGGTCTTGTTCGATCAGGGCGATATCCAGGCCATCAAGGCTGGTTCCGGACATCACACCTATATAGCGCGGCATACCTTAGCGCTTCGCCGAGGCCAGCAGGGTAGAGCGCTCCTGGTCCATGCGGGCCATCAGCGGCTGGCTTTGCTGCAGGAAGCGTGCGCGTTCGGCTTTGGCGATCGGGTCGGCCATCGGCAGCTTCTGGCCCAATGGATCGACGTGAACGCCATTCACCTGGAATTCATAGTGCAAGTGCGGGCCAGTGGACAGGCCAGTGGTGCCGATGTAGCCGATCACCTGGCCTTGCTTGACGTTACTGCCTGTGGACACGCCTTTGGCGAACCCTTGCATGTGGCCATACAGCGTGCGGTAGGTGTTGCCGTGCTGGATGATCACGGTATTGCCGTAGCCACCGCGACGTCCGGCCAGCAACACCTTGCCATCGCCGGCTGCTTTGATCGGCGTGCCACGCGGGGCGGCATAGTCGACGCCTTTGTGAGCGCGGATCTTGTTCAGGATCGGGTGTTTGCGGCCCATGGAGAAACGCGAGCTGATGCGAGCGAAATCTACCGGCGTGCGGATGAACGCCTTGCGCATGCTGTTGCCATCAGCCGTGTAGTAGCTGGTATTGCCTTGTTTGTTGGTATAGCGAACGGCGGTGTAGGTCTTGCCACGGTTGGTGAAACGCGCCGAAAGGATGGCGCCGGTGCCGACCACTTTGCCGTTGGCGACTTTCTGCTCGTAGATCACGTCGAATTCGTCGCCTTGGCGAATGTCCTGAGCGAAGTCGATGTCGTAGCCAAACACACTGGCCATGTCCATGGTCATGCTGTGGGACAAGCCGGCGCGGGCGGCCGATTGCGACAGCGAGCTGTTGATCACGCCATGTATGTAGGCGGAGCGCATCACCGGTTTGGTGGTGATGCGGTTGAAGGCAAAGCCTTTGGCGCCTTTGGTCAGCGAGATGCTTTCGAGGTCGCTGACATTGCTGTGCAGGTTGTTCAGCTGACCGTTGGGTGCCAGCTCGAACTGAAGCTTCTGCCCGTGCTTGAGCTGAGTGAATTGTTTGGCTTGTTTATCGCTCGCCAACACCTCATTAACAGTAGAGGCGGGCAGGCCCACTTTCTCGAACAGCGTTGAGAGAGTGTCGCCTTTGGCCACGATCACTTCGCGGTGCAGGGGGTTCTTGTCCGCAACGGCCGCAGGCGGCTCTTGAGTGGCTTGTTGAGTGTCTTCGGGAGTGCTTTCTATCTGCGCAAAGGGTGATTCGGTTGGTGCATTTGTGGCTTGTTGCGCTTCAGCAGCGTCTTGATCTTGTGTCAGTTGTTCAACTGGACTTTCCAGGTCAAGGCTCAGGGATGTTCGTTTGGCTTCTACGTCACTGGAAGGGAATACCAGGAGTGCCAGGCTGAGAAGAGCGGCGATACCACTTGCGGCGAGCAGGTGGGTCTTCGGGTAAAGCGGCGGCGCTTTAGACGGTTCTGTGGTCATAAGTAATTTTGACTTTGAAGATGAAATGGAAAAGATGAATGACATGATGAAGATGAAATAACTGTATAAAATATAACCAAATCATCTGTGGCGCAAGCTTGCGAACGCTGGGCTTGCTGAACGGTGTCCGTGCGCAGGGCAAAACTTGTAATTAGTCCCTGATCTTGTATGGTTGGTTCCCTTTTGAATCTGAGCCTTGCGGGTCTGTTATGAAGTCGGTTGAAGAGCAGCTAGCGCTGATAAAACGTGGTGCGGAAGAACTGTTGGTCGAGGCCGAGCTGATCGAAAAGCTCAAGCGTGGCCAACCCCTGCGTATTAAGGCTGGCTTCGATCCAACGGCGCCGGATCTGCACCTGGGTCACACCGTGCTTATTAATAAGCTGCGTCAGTTCCAGGAGCTGGGGCATCAAGTCATCTTCCTTATAGGTGACTTTACCGGGATGATCGGTGATCCAAGCGGCAAGAGCGCAACGCGCCCGCCGCTGACCCGTGAGCAGGTTCTCGACAATGCCGAGACCTATAAGACTCAGGTGTTCAAGATTCTGGATCCGGCCAAGACTGAGGTGGCCTTCAACTCCACCTGGATGGACAAGATGGGGCCGGCTGACTTTATCCGCCTGACATCCCAGTACACCGTGGCGCGCATGCTTGAGCGCGATGACTTCGACAAGCGCTACTCCACTAATCAGCCGATCGCGATTCACGAGTTCCTGTACCCACTGGTTCAAGGGTATGACTCGGTGGCGTTGCGCGCGGACGTTGAGTTGGGGGGCACCGATCAGAAGTTCAACCTGCTGATGGGTCGTGAGTTGCAGCGTGCGTATGGGCAAGAGGCGCAGTGCATTCTGACCATGCCGTTGCTGGAGGGGTTGGATGGCGTCAAGAAGATGTCCAAGTCCTTGGGTAACTATGTAGGTATTCAGGAAGCGCCGGGTGTGATGTACGGCAAGCTGGTTTCAATTCCGGACGCGTTGATGTGGCGTTACTTTGAGCTGTTGAGTTTCCGCTCGATGGATGAGATCAATGCGCTGCGTGCTGACGTCGAGGCGGGTGCCAATCCGCGTGACGTGAAGATCAAGTTGGCCGAAGAGATTGTGGCGCGCTTTCATGGCGAAGAGGCTGCGGCAAGTGCTCACCGTGCGGCAGGCAATCGCATGAAGGATGGCGAGTTGCCGGATGATCTGCCGGAGATCGAGCTGACTGCTGCTGAAGCGATGCCGATCGCTGCAGTGCTTAACAAAGCTGGCTTGGTGAAGAACTCGGCGGTTGCGCGTGACCTGTTGGGTTCCGGTGGCGTGCGTATAGATGGTGAGGTTGTTGATCGCACCTTTATATACGAGCTGGGCGCTACCCACGTTTGCCAGGCCGGTAAGAAGGCATTTGCGCGTATTACGCTTAAATCCGAATAAACCTGAAATTAAGTGTTGACGGCGTTTTATATCTGTCTATAATTCGCCCCACTTCCGGCGCAGTCGAAACGGAAAACTCCTTGGTAAACAAAGAGTTACGCAGAATTCGACAGCGAGTTGCTTCAGTTCATCGAAGCCCAGAAGGAGTTGGTAGAGCAGTG
>NZ_CAWPSZ010000020.1:0-63007 GCF_963890955.1 Pseudomonas sp. MF6747 | reverse complement strand
CCCTCGCCGCTGCGCACTTCACCCACGATGCGCCACTGTGGGGCGCCTTGAGCATGGCGATGGACGCGGCCGGGCTGAACGCCCTTGCGCAGCAACTGATCGCGGCCGGCAAGACCCTCGACGCGCCAGGAGTTTAATCATGTCATTGATGTTGAGTGAGACCTTGTCAATCCCGGCGATCGTGCAGCGCATGCTCGAGGATGACAGCGCGATCCATGCGCTGACCCGGCAATGGGCGCAGACGCTGCCCGAGTTGATGATCACCGTCGCGCGCGGCAGCTCCGACCATGCCGCCGCGTATTTCAGCTATGCACTGATGAGTCAGGTCGGCATCCCCAGCGTGTCGATTCCCCTGTCACTGGTCAGCTTGCAACAACCGCCGCTGCGCTTGAAGAACAGCTGGGTCGCGGCATTTTCCCAGTCCGGCAAAAGCCCCGACCTGATTGACAGCGTGCATTACCTGCATCAGCGCGGCGCGCATTCGGTGGCGCTGGTCAACACCGCCGACTCACCGCTGGCAGCCATGAGCGAGCATGAAATCCTGCTGCCTGCCGGCCTGGAACAGAGTGTGGCCGCCACCAAAAGCTACGTGGCGATGTTAATGGTCGGCGCCCAGGCGGTCGCCAGCCTGGCAGATGCGCTGGCCATCGACACCGGCCTGAGCGAGGCTCTGCAACACTTGCCGGGCCATCTGCATAACGCTGCTGCCGAGGACTGGTCGCCACTGCTTGGCATGCTCACAAACGCCGACAAAATGATGGTGATCGGTCGCGGCGCCGCGTTGCCGATAGCCCAGGAGGCCGCGCTGAAACTCAAGGAAACTTCCGGCATCCAGGCTGAAGCTTTTTCCAGCGCGGAAGTGCGCCATGGCCCGATGGAGATCATCGAAGAGGGCTACCCGGTGCTGGTCTTCGCGCCCAGCGGCCCGGAGCAACCGGGCACCCTGGCCTTTGCCGCGGAGATGCGCGCCCGCGGTGCCCGCGTGCTGGTGGTGGCGCCGCGCGGTACGGTTTGCGAAGGCCTGTTGCCCAGCGTGCCGACCGCACATGCGCTACTGGAGCCCTTCACGATGATTCAAGGGTTCTATCTGAGCGCAGCGCAGCTGGCTGTGGCGCGCGGGCGCAATCCGGATCAGCCGCGGTATTTGAAGAAGGTGACGCAGACGCGGTAATTCGAGCGTGCGGGCCCAGGGCTGACCCGGTATTGTCGAGTGCGATCGACCTTCACTGAAAAAGGCCAACGCCGGTGACTTCATCCGTTACACCTGTTTCAAGCGTGCAGACCCGTTTGATCGCCCTGGTGGTCGCCGTGACCTTTTTCATGGAGAACCTCGATGCCACCGTCATCGCCACCGCCTTGCCCACCATGGCGTCGGCGTTCGGGGTCACGGCGGTCGACATGAATATCGGCATCACCGCGTACATTCTTGCCGTGGCGATCTTCATCCCGTTGTCCAGTTGGATCGCCGACCGTTTTGGCGCACGTCGGGTGTTCGCCGCTGCGATCATCATCTTCACCCTGGCTTCGCTGCTTTGCGGGTTGAGCCAGAGCCTTGAGATGTTCGTGATCGCCCGCGTGCTGCAAGGCGTGGGCGGTGCGCTGATGGTGCCGGTGGGGCGCCTGGCGGTGCTGCGCAATACCGACAAAAAAGACTTGGTGAACATGATTGCGGTGATCACCTGGCCTGGGCTGGTCGCGCCGATTCTAGGGCCGGTGGTGGGTGGTTTGATCGTGACCCACGCAACGTGGCCGTGGATTTTTTACGTGAATCTGCCTCTGGGGATACTGGCCCTGGTTGCCGCTTTGTGGCTGGTGCCCAAGGGGCGCGAGGCCAGCGTACGGCGGTTCGACGCCAAAGGCTTTGTGCTGCTGGCCGGTGCGTGCGTGGCAGTGCTTGGCGGGCTGGAATGGCTGGGCAACCAGACCAGCGAAACGCTGACCCCGGGTTTTGTACTGGTGGCCACGGGCACGTTGCTCGCGGCATGGGCCGTGCGTCATTGCCGCCAGCATGCTGAACCGTTATTACCGCTTCAGACCCTGTCCATCGGCACCTTTCGCGTGAGTATTCTTGGCGGGTCGCTGTTCCGTCTCGCCATCAGCGCCCTGCCCTTTCTGCTGCCCCTGTTGTTTCAAGTGGGTTTCGGCCTTTCTCCGGTGGATGCCGGCTTGCTGGTGCTGGCGGTGTTTGCCGGCAACCTGGCAATGAAACCCTTCACGACGCCAATCATGCAACGCTTCGGGTTTCGCCCGGTGCTGCTGGTCAATGGCGCCATTGGCGTCGCATTGGTTGCCGCCTGCGCCTTGTTCACGGTGCAAACGCCGTTGCCGCTGATGGCGGCCGTGCTGTTCGTGGGTGGGCTGTCACGGTCGATGCAGTTTACTTGCTACAACTCAATCGGCTTCGCCGACGTCCCCAAGGCGCGGATGAGCGAGGCGTCGGCGCTGTTCAGCATGGCGTTCCAGCTGGCGATGGGTCTGGGGGTTTCCATGGCGGCGCTGTTGCTACGGGCGTCGATGGCCGTGCAAGGGCACGCCGTGCACGCGGCCGTCGGGGACTTTCGGGTGGCCTTCGTGGGCGTGGCGCTGCTTGGGCTCGTGGGATTGATTGACGTGTATCGTTTACCGGTGGGCGCCGGGGAAAGCGTGCTGAATCGCGCCAAAACGACGGGACCGTGAAGAATCCTGTTCCAGACCTATACTCAAATGAGCGGTGGCGCGTTTTGCGCACCGCTCACGGCAGTATTGCCGACCAAGAGGTAGCCGCTATGTACGCCGGACAAATGAATATGACGACAACAAATGGTGAAATACGCTGCCAGATGGTTGTTCAAATCATCTGCCTGTTGTCGGTTGCCACGCTGTTCTGCTGACCCATCAGTAATGCCTTTCAACCTCCGCTGCGCATAACCGCGCGGGGGCCGCATTCGCGCTGAGAATCTTAAATAATATGCCTCAAGGGTGTGAACAGGCGCGCAATGAATATCGGCACAAGTGTGATGAGGAAGACAGAGAAGACCAGCGCGGGAATTATCCAGAGCATCGAATGCCCTTCGATCAAAGGCCCATAGACGATGCTCAGTCTATTCATCACAAAGATATGCAAGCAGTACACACCCAGGGTAGAGCCCGCCAGAACATTCAAGACCTTGGCATGTCGGGCCAGGCGCGCGCCTAGTTCAACAAACAGGCGAAAGCCGAAAATAGAGCCGACCACGACAAAAGGCGAAAGGTAAGAGAAAAACAGTTGATTGGGCACGCCGTCGCGCAACGAAAACCCATACGTGGCCAACGCTGTGCACACCGCACAAATCAGAAATCCTGCGGCATCCACAAGCACGGTGGGCGCTTGCTGCGTCTGTATTCGATCAAACACGTAAGCCCCGAGAAACACGAACCCGCTTAACCCTGCAAAGGGCGACAGCCCGTATACAGAAGCCAGATCACCAACACCCGGATAAAAATAAGTCACCAACGGAATAACGCTGGCAACAACAAACCAGATGGATAAATAGATGAGTTTTTCCGCGTCGGTGGAATGTCGGTAGATCTTGGCCATGAACGGAATAAACAGGTAGATCCCAACCAGCGCGTATAAGTACCACAGGTGAAAATAAGCAGGGCCCTTGAACACCGAAACCATCGAGGCACTTAACCCGCCGTAATCACCCGTCAACCGCGTCTTCCACAGCACATAGAACACCGACCAGAAGATCAGCGGCGGGATAATTCTGATAAAGCGCTTTGTATAAAACGCCTTTACCCCTTCCTATCTGCCAAGCAACAGCGCCCCCGACAACATCAAGAAGAGCGGCGCACACGACCGGACGAGGGAGTCATACGCATTGAAATAAGCCCAGTCATGACCGAACGCAGCAACCCCGGTTGCGCAAACATGAAGAACAACGACCATGAAGCAAGCGATGATGCGGGTGAAGTCCAGTCCAGCACTCAGTTCTTTTCTCATTGTTCTTTTCGCGACCCTGTCACGCCACATTCGCTGGCAGCGTGATCAAGTTCGTCTGTTTTTGTGCGCACGAGAATAGCACGACGCCGCTCACTCGAACGCGCCCACACCGGTATAGGCGATTTTGAGTAAACCTCAACCACGTCCACGCAGCATGGGATCAGTAACGATGCACTCAGGGCAATTTGAACAAGAAGGCGGGCACCGGACGGGGCATTGGTAAATCGCAGGCAACAAAAAAGGGCCCACCTTTCGGTGAGCCCTTCCAGACCGCCCAGCAGAGCGGATTTTGTTTGGTAGGCGCGATTGGACTCGAACCAACGACCCCCACCATGTCAAGGTGGTGCTCTAACCAACTGAGCTACGTGCCTGCTGTGAGGCGGCATTCTACGGAATTCCGGAGGGGTGTCAACATCTTTTTTGCAGCTAACCCTATGAATATGCGAATTATTTATTTGCGCCGGGTGCACCGGTGATTTTCGGGTGGCTGGCAGGCAATTTTCAACTCAGGTAGGATCGGCGCACTCGTAAAAAATATAAAACAGAGGTTCCAGGATGGCGAACACCCCTTACCCCCAGTCGTATTACGCCGCGTCCGCGAATGCGGTTCCGCCTCGCCCGGTACTGCAAGGTGACGTCGAAACCGATGTGTGTGTGATTGGCGCCGGCTACACCGGCCTTTCCAGCGCGCTGTTTCTGCTGGAAAACGGTTTTCGCGTCACCGTGCTGGAAGCCGCCAAGGTGGGGTTTGGTGCGTCGGGCCGTAACGGCGGGCAAATCGTCAACAGCTACAGCCGCGACATCGATGTGATCGAGCGCAGCGTCGGCCCCAAGCAAGCGCAGCTGCTGGGGCAGATGGCGTTTGAAGGCGGCAGGATCATTCGCGAGCGCGTGGCCAAATATCAGATCCAGTGCGACCTGAAGGATGGCGGCGTGTTCGCCGCCCTCAACAGCAAGCACATGGGCCACCTGGAATCGCAAAAGCGCTTGTGGGAACGCTACGGGCATACGCAACTTGAGTTGCTGGACGAACGCCGTATCCGCGAAGTAGTGGCCTGTGACAACTACGTCGGCGGCCTGCTCGACATGAGCGGCGGGCACATTCACCCACTCAACCTCGCGCTGGGCGAAGCGGCCGCTGTTGAATCCCTGGGCGGCACGATCTACGAGCAATCGGCTGCGGTGCGCATCGAGCGCGGCGCGAACCCGGTGGTGCACACCGCCGAAGGCAAGGTCAGGGCCAAGTTCATCATCGTCGCGGGCAACGCCTACCTGGGGAACCTGGTGCCGGAGCTGGCGGCCAAATCGATGCCTTGCGGCACACAAGTCATCACCACAGCCCCGCTGGGGGATGAACTGGCCAAGACGCTGCTGCCGCAGGATTATTGCGTCGAAGACTGCAACTACCTGCTCGACTACTACCGCCTCACCCGCGACAAGCGCCTGATCTTCGGCGGCGGCGTGGTGTATGGCGCACGTGACCCGGCCAACATCGAAGCGATCATCCGCCCGAAGATGCTCAAGGCCTTCCCGCAGCTCAAGGACGTGAAAATCGATTACGCCTGGACCGGCAATTTCCTGCTGACCTTGTCGCGCTTGCCGCAGGTGGGTCGCCTGGGCGACAACATCTATTACTCACAAGGCTGCAGCGGCCATGGCGTGACGTACACGCACCTGGCAGGCAAGGTGCTGGCGGAGGCACTGAGAGGTCAGGCGGAGCGTTTTGATGCGTTTGCCGACCTGCCGCACTACCCGTTCCCGGGCGGGCAACTGCTGCGCACGCCATTTGCGGCGCTGGGCGCCTGGTATTACGGGTTGCGGGACAAACTGGGGTTCTGACCACGCAGCGGGAGCCGGCTTGCCGGCTCTTGCAGCAGAAAGCCAAATCGCAGAAACAAAAAACCCCGGTCTCTCGACCAGGGTCTTTGCTATCGGATCAAAGTCAGCCTAAGGCTTTCTTTGTGCTTCAAGGCGTTCAGTGGGCCTTGAGGCAGATATGGCGCAGCGGACGGGACTCGAACCCGCGACCCCCGGCGTGACAGGCCGGTATTCTAACCGACTGAACTACCGCTGCGTATCGCTTGACCGGCTGAGCGTAAACCCTCAACCGTCTTTAAACATCTGATCGATCAGCCTGGGCTGTTCAATCTCAAGCTCGACATGTCGAACCTGGAAAATATGGCGCAGCGGACGGGACTCGAACCCGCGACCCCCGGCGTGACAGGCCGGTATTCTAACCGACTGAACTACCGCTGCGCGTCGGTGCAACCTTTAACGTTGCGTCTTGCCCTAGGGCAAAACTCTCAAGAAGTGGTGGGTGATGACGGGATCGAACCGCCGACCCTCTGCTTGTAAGGCAGATGCTCTCCCAGCTGAGCTAATCACCCTTTGCTTCGTTGAGGCCGCGAAATTTACGCAGGTAGCGGACCTAAGTCAATAGCCTGCTTGAAGTTTTTCTGAAAAAGACAAAATTGCTTCAAGACGGCTATCTGCCCTACTCGCTGTAAATCATCTTCTTGCTCATGCCACCGTCCACCACAAACTCTTGCCCGGTGACAAACCCCGCCTGGCGCGACAGTAACCACGCCACCATCGCCGCCACGTCTTCCACCGTACCCACCCTGCCCGCCGGATGCTGGGCATGGTCGGCATCCGTCAACGGCTCGGCACGCCGGGCCGCCGGATCACGCGCATCGATCCAGCCGGGGCTGACGGCATTGACCCGCACCTCCGGCCCCAGGCTCATGGCCAAGGCATGCGTCAGGGCCAGCAGGCCGCCTTTGCTCGCCGCATAGGCCTCGGTGTCCGGCTCCGACTGACGCGCCCGGGTCGATGCCAGGTTGACGATGGCACCGCCATGGGCACGCAGGTACGGCGCGCAGTGCTTGGCCAACAGCATCGGCCCACTGAGGTTCACCGCAAGCACGCGGTTCCAATACGCCAGGTCGAGGCTTTCCAGGGTGATATTGCGCGGGTCGGCCACCGCCGCGTTGCACACCAACGCGTCCAGCCGCCCGAACTGCCCCAGTACTTCTGCGACACCCTGGGCCACTTGTTTTTCGTCGGCGACGTCCATGGTAATAAACCAGGCATTGTCGCCCAGCACCTTGGACACCTTGGAGCCACGCTCGCGGTCCAGGTCGGTCAACACCACTTGCCAGCCTTCGCTGATCAGCCACGCCGCGATCCCGAGACCAATGCCCCGCGCCGCGCCGGTCACCAGTGCGACGCGGCCGTTACCGACCGCCGCAGCATCCATGGACCACTCGATCACAAGGCCGCCAGCCCGCGGGCCAGGTCAGCCTGCAAGTCGGCCACATCTTCCAGGCCCACCGCGATGCGGATCAGGCTGTCGCGGATGCCGGCCGCTTCGCGCTCTTGCGGCGCCAGGCGACCATGGGAGGTGGTGCTCGGGTGCGTGATCGTGGTCTTGCTGTCGCCCAGGTTGGCGGTGATGGAAATCAAGCGAGTGGCGTCGATAAAGCGCCAGGCGCCCTCTTTGCCGCCCTTCACTTCGAAGCTGACCACGGCGCCGAAACCACGCTGCTGGCGTTGAGCCAATTCGTGTTGCGGGTGGCTCTTGAGGCCGGCGTAATGCACTTTCTCGATGCCATCCTGCTGCTCCAGCCACTCGGCCAGGGCCTGGGCATTGGCGCAATGGGCCTTCATGCGCAGGCTGAGGGTTTCCAGGCCCTTGAGGAAGATCCAGGCGTTGAACGGGCTCAGGGTCGGGCCGGCGGTGCGCAAGAAACCCACCACTTCTTTCATCTGCTCGCCACGCCCAGCCACCACGCCGCCCATGCAACGGCCCTGGCCGTCGATGAACTTGGTGGCCGAGTGCACGACGATGTCTGCGCCCAGCTTCAACGGCTGCTGCAATGCAGGCGTGCAGAAGCAGTTGTCGACCACCAGCATCGCGCCTTTGGCGTGCGCCACTTCGGACAATGCGGCGATGTCGACCAACTCGGCCAGCGGGTTGGACGGCGACTCGACGAACAGCAATTTGGTGTTGGCCTTGATCGCCGCGTCCCAACCGGACAGGTCTGCCAGCGGTACGTAGTCCACTTCAATACCGAAGCGCTTGAAGTACTTCTCGAACAGGCTGATGGTCGAACCGAACACACTGCGTGATACCAATACATGGTCGCCAGCGCTGCACAAGCTCATCACCACGGCGAGGATGGCCGCCATGCCGGTCGCCGTGGCCACCGCCTGCTCAGCGCCTTCGAGGGCCGCAATACGCTCCTCGAACGCACGGACGGTCGGGTTGGTGTAGCGCGAGTAAACGTTTCCCGGCACTTCACCGGCAAAACGCGCGGCAGCGTCGGCGGCGGTGCGGAACACATAGCTGGAGGTGAAGAACATCGGGTCACCGTGCTCACCTTCCGGGGTGCGGTGCTGGCCGGCGCGCACAGCCAGGGTATCGAAAGCTACGCCATCGAGGTCGCTGTCCAACCGACCGGCATCCCATTCCTGACTCATGCTGCGACTCCTTACTCAATTCTTTATTTAAGATACAAAACCGGCCCCTCAGGGCCGGTGTTTACTCAGTTGTTGTACAGATCGATGATCGCGCTGACCGCCTGGGTCTTGATCTTCGACGAGTCGTTGCGCGCCTGCTCGATCTTGTTCAGGTAGGCCTCGTCGACATCGCCGGTCACGTACTTGCCGTCGAACACGGCGCAATCGAACTGCTCGATCTTGATCTTGCCGCCGCCAACCGCTTCGATCAGGTCCGGCAGGTCCTGATAGATCAGCCAGTCGGCGCCGATCAGGTCGGCCACGTCCTGGGTCGAACGGTTGTGGGCAATCAGCTCGTGGGCGCTCGGCATGTCGATACCGTACACGTTCGGGTACCGCACAGCAGGCGCAGCGGAGCAGAAGTACACGTTCTTGGCGCCCGCTTCACGGGCCATCTGAATAATCTGCTTGCAGGTGGTGCCACGTACGATGGAGTCATCCACCAGCATCACGTTCTTGCCGCGAAACTCCAGCTCGATGGCGTTGAGCTTCTGGCGGACCGACTTTTTGCGCGCTGCCTGGCCCGGCATGATGAAGGTACGGCCGATGTAGCGGTTCTTGACGAAGCCTTCGCGGAACTTGACGCCCAAATGGTTGGCCAGCTCCAGCGCAGCGGTACGGCTGGTGTCCGGAATCGGGATTACCACGTCGATGTCGTGCTCAGGACGCTCGCGCAGGATTTTCTCGGCCAGCTTCTCGCCCATGCGCAGACGCGCCTTGTACACCGAAACGCCGTCGATGATCGAATCCGGACGCGCCAGGTAGACGTGTTCGAAGATGCACGGGGTGAGTTTCGGCGCCACGGCGCACTGACGGGTGTGCAGCTTGCCGTCTTCGGTGATGTACACCGCTTCGCCCGGGGCCAGGTCGCGGATCAGGGTAAAGCCGAGCACGTCCAGGGACACGCTTTCGGAGGCGATCATGTACTCGACGCCTTCGTCGGTGTGGCGCTGGCCGAACACGATCGGGCGGATGCCGTGCGGGTCGCGGAAACCGACGATGCCGTAACCGGTGACCATGGCCACGACCGCGTAACCACCGACGCAACGGTTGTGCACGTCAGTCACGGCGGCGAACACGTCTTCTTCGGTTGGCTGCAGCTTGCCGCGCTGGGCCAGCTCGTGGGCGAACACGTTGAGCAGCACTTCCGAATCGGAACTGGTGTTGACGTGGCGCAGGTCAGATTCGTAAATCTCCTTGGCCAGTTGTTCAACGTTGGTCAGGTTACCGTTGTGCGCCAGGGTAATGCCGTAAGGCGAGTTGACGTAAAACGGTTGAGCTTCGGCCGAGGTCGAGCTGCCCGCAGTCGGGTAGCGCACATGGCCAATGCCCATGTGCCCGACGAGGCGCTGCATGTGACGTTGATGGAACACGTCACGCACCAGGCCATTGTCCTTGCGCAGGAATAACCGGCCGTCGTGGCTGGTCACAATACCGGCAGCGTCCTGGCCGCGGTGCTGGAGGACGGTTAGCGCGTCATACAGCGCCTGATTCACGTTCGACTTACCGACGATACCGACGATGCCACACATGCGACGCAACCCCTACTTAATGAATCTTGACTGAACACTGCTTACTGAGGCGTTTTGGCCGGCAAGAGGTGTTCCTTGAACGGAAGATCAGCGGGTACGCTGATTCCGCTGGCCAGCCACTGACTGCTCCACCCCAGAATGAGGTTCTTGGACCAATCTGCAACCAATAGAAATTTTGGCACGAGTACCGACTCCTGCCACCACGAATCCTGCTGTACCGGCCCCAGGCTCAACAGCCCGACCGCCACGACCACCAGCAACGCGCCACGCGCAGCGCCGAAGGCCATGCCGAGAAATCGATCGGTCCCGGAGAGGCCGGTGACACGTATCAACTCGCCAATAAGATAATTGACCATCGCCCCCACCAGCAGCGTGGCGATGAACATGATGGCGCAGCCCGCGATGACGCGAGCCGAAGGTGTCTCGATGTAACCGGCCAGATAAACCGACAATGAACCACCGAACATCCAGGCTACGACTCCTGCGATGATCCAGGTCAGCAACGACAGTGCTTCTTTTACGAAGCCGCGGCTTAGACTGATCAAAGCGGAGATGGCGACGATTGCAACGATCGCCCAATCAACCCAGGTAAATGGCACAGTGCAGCCTACGTACGGATAAGGCGGCGCATTTTAGCAGAGCGCCGGGCTGTCGGTAAGCTGTGATTGCGGGCGCTTTGCAAATCAATGGGTTGAGTAGGGCGAAGGCCCCCTCAGGACCACCCAATACAATGTGGGAGGGGGCTTGCCCCCGATAACGATGGGTCATTATCAGAGAGGCTGACTGACCTACCGCCATCGGGGGGCAAGCCCCCTCCCACATTGAGTGCATTCCAAGCTGAAACGGGGGTGAAATCAGCCGCGCTCAGGCTGAAAACGCACCACAAAACCATTCAGGTTCTGCTGGCGACCCAGCAAGTCGCGCAGACGATCGGCCTCGGCGCGCTCGATCAGCGGCCCGATAAACACCCGATTCTTGCCATCGGCACTGCGGATATAAGCGTTGTAGCCCTGAGTGCGCAGCTTTTTCTGCAAGGCTTCGGCGCTCTCGCGATTGGCCAGGCTGGCGAGCTGGATCGACCAAGTGATCGGCAGACCATTGGGATCGATACGGCTTTGACCAACGTCCGGCTTGCCCGGGGCGGCAGGTTGCGGCGCAACCGGCTTGGGCGCTGGCGCCGGCGCGGCCGGTTTGGCGGCAACCACAGGCGCTGCCGGCACGGGCGCAGGTGCAGGTGCAGGCTTGACCACCGGCACACTCGGCTGCACCGGCATGCTCGGCGCCTGCTGCGCAGCCACATCCGCATCACTCGGCACACGCTCCTCAGGCAACGCCTGCGGCTCGGGCACCACCACCGGCTCGACCTGAACTTGCGGTACCGTCGGCGCCTGGGGCGCAGCCGGCGCCTCAACGACTACCTGGCGCTGCTCGTCCTGACGCGAAAACAGCATCGGCAGAAAAATCACCGCCAACGCCACCAACACCAGGGCCCCAACCATTCGCTGCTTGTATGCGCTATCCAGTAATGCCATGTGCAGCTTCCTCCGTGGAGCGCCGGGCCAACCACTCTAGCGCCTCGGCAACACAATAAAATGATCCGAACAACAGAATCTCGTCCTCGGCCGTGGCCACCGCACACTGCGCTTCAAGCGCGGCGGTGACGCTTGGATACGACGCCACCGATGCACCAAGGTTCTGCAAGGCCGTTTCCAATTCGGCGGCCGGCCGACTGCGCGGCGTATCCAGCGGCGCCACCGCCCACGATTGGACATCGCCGAGCAACGGCGCAACCACGCCGTCCAGGTCTTTATCGGCCAGCAGCCCAAACACCGCCAGGCGACGCCCGGCCGGAGGCGTACGCGACAGGCGTTGCGCCAGGTATTCGGCGGCGTGGGGGTTGTGCCCCACATCCAGCAGCAGGTTCAGGCGCTTGCCCTCCCACTCGAAGGTGCGACGATCCAGACGCCCGACCACCCGAGTGGCCAGCAATGTCGCGGCAATTTGCTCCGCATGCCACGGCAGATCCAGCAGCAGGTAGGCCTGCAGCGCCAGCGCAGCGTTTTCCATCGGCAGGTTCAGCAGCGGCAGATCATGCAGCTCTACCGCCTGCCCGCGCGCATCACGCCCACGCCATTGCCAATGTTGAGCACCGATGTCGAGATTGAATTCGCGGCCGCGCAGGTAAAACGGACAATCCAACTCGCGCACCTTGTCGAGCAAGGGTTGCGGCGGGTCCAGATCACCACACAGCGCAGGCTTGCCCTGGCGGAAGATCCCGGCCTTTTCATAGGCCACCGACTCGCGGGTATTGCCCAGGTAGTCGGCATGATCCACGCCAATGCTGGTGACCAGCGCCATGTCGGCATCCACCACATTGACGGTGTCCAGACGCCCACCCAGGCCGACTTCCAGAACAACCACATCCAATTGCGCACGCTCAAACAGCCAGAACGCCGCCAGGGTGCCCATTTCGAAGTAGGTCAGGGAAATTTCGCCGCGCCCGGTATCCAGTGCGGCAAAGGCTTCGCAGAGCTGCTCATCAGTGGCTTCGACGCCATTGAGCTGCACCCGCTCGTTGTAACGCAGCAGGTGCGGAGAATTGTAGACGCCAACTTTCAGCCCTTGGGCTTGCAGCAGCGCCGCGACAAAGGCACAGGTTGAGCCTTTGCCGTTGGTGCCGGTCACCGTGATCACGCGCGGTGCCGGCCGGCCCAACCCGAGGCGGGCCGCTACCTGTTGCGAGCGCTCCAGGCCCATGTCGATGGCTGACGGATGCAACTGCTCAAGGTAGGCGAGCCATTCGCCAAGGGTACGTTGGGTCATAGGTTTGCAGGCACCGGCGGTACAACGATCGGTTCGACTTTAGGCGCGACGTACACAGGCGTCGGCAGGCCCATCATTTGCGCCAGCAGGTTACCCAAGCGTGGACGCAGCTCGCCACGGGCGATGATCATGTCAATCGCGCCGTGCTCCAGCAGGAACTCGCTGCGCTGGAAACCTTCCGGCAGTTTTTCGCGAACGGTCTGCTCGATCACGCGCGGGCCAGCAAAGCCGATCAGGGCCTTGGGTTCGCCGACAATCACGTCACCCAGCATCGCCAGGCTGGCGGAAACGCCGCCATAGACCGGGTCAGTCAGCACGGAGATGAACGGAATGCCTTCTTCACGCAGACGCGCCAGTACCGCAGAGGTCTTGGCCATTTGCATCAGGGAAATCAGCGCTTCCTGCATGCGCGCGCCACCGGAGGCGGCGAAGCAGATCATCGGGCAACGGTTTTCCAGGGCGTAGTTGGCGGCACGTACGAAACGCTCACCGACGATGGCACCCATGGAACCGCCCATGAAGGAAAACTCAAACGCCGACACCACCACGGGCATGCCCAGCAACTTGCCGCTGACGGAAATCAGCGCGTCCTTTTCACCGGTCTGCTTTTGCGCGGCGGTGAGGCGATCCTTGTACTTCTTGCCATCGCGGAACTTGAGACGGTCAACCGGCTCCAGGTCAGCGCCCAGCTCGGCACGGCCATCGGCGTCGAGGAAAATGTCGATGCGGGCGCGGGCGCCGATACGCATGTGGTGGTTGCACTTGGGGCAAACGTCCAGGGTCTTTTCCAGCTCCGGGCGATACAGCACCGCGTCACAGGATGGGCACTTGTGCCACAGACCTTCAGGAACCGAGCTTTTCTTCACCTCGGAACGCATGATCGAAGGGATCAGTTTGTCTACTAACCAGTTGCTCATGCTTTCTTTCTCCAGTACCGGTGGCTTGAACACAGCCCCGCGTATGCCCTTGAGCTAAATTCATATGTGGCGATGACACAGACGGGACGGGGTCAGACGTTCGACCAGCCATTTCCTGCCCGTATCCTCAGCCTTCCAGACAACCCGCAGCGCGGGTTGCCACTACGTTTCCGGGCCTCCCGCAGGCGGCGCCGATGCTGTTTTACACAGTGGTAGTTATGGACGGCGGCAGACTGCGAGCCGTCACATCACACCATTGCTGTTGCGCACCGCTTGCATGAATGCGCGAATCTTGTGGTGATCCTTGATGCCCTTGCCCTGCTCCACCCCACCGCTGACGTCCACGGCGTACGGCCGAACCTGCTCGATGGCGGCTCCGACATTCGCGGGGTTGAGCCCGCCGGCGAGGATAATCGGCTTGCTCAGCCCCTCGGGAATCAGCGTCCAGTCGAATGCTTCGCCCGTACCGCCCGGCACGCCTTCGACATAGGTATCCAACAGAATGCCACGAGCGCCAGTATAGGCAGCACACGCGGCGGCGATGTCATCCCCGGCCTTGACGCGTAGCGCCTTGATATACGGGCGTTGGTAGCTTTCACACTCCTCGGGGCTTTCATCGCCGTGAAACTGCAGCATGTCCAGCTGCACGGCATCCAGGGTTTCGTTGAGCTCGCAGCGGCTGGCGTTGACGAACAAGCCGACGGTGGTCACGAACGGCGGTAACGCGGCGATGATTGCACGCGCCTGCAGCACATTCACCGCCCGTGGGCTCTTGGCATAAAACACAAAACCGATGGCATCCGCCCCCGCCTCGACTGCCGCCAGCGCGTCTTCTATGCGGGTGATCCCGCAAATCTTGCTGCGAACGGCTGACATGTCGTAGAAACCTCAGGGGTTGAACCGAGAAAGTCCCGGATGGTAACAAAAGCTATTCCGGGCGTCAGCCGCCAAGTTCGCTGAAACCTGTGAGGAAGTGTGGCCCGATGAAGCGATCCGGCAATTCGAACTCGTCGCGGTACTCCACGTCCACCAGATACAGGCCAAAGGGATGCGCCGTCACCCCACCTGTGCGGCGGATGCGACTTTCCAACACCTCTTTGGCCCACTCCACCGGGCGCTCGCCGGTGCCGATGGTCATCAACACGCCTGCAATATTGCGCACCATATGGTGCAGGAAGGCGCCAGCGCGGATATCCAGCACGATCATCTTGCCGTGACGGGTCACGCGCAAGTGATGGACTTCCTTGATTGGCGACTTGGCCTGGCACTGGCCGGCACGGAACGCGCTGAAATCATGCACACCGACCAAATGCTGCGCGGCTTCGGCCATGCGCTCGGCATCCAGCGGGCGATGGTTCCAGGTGATTTCCTGGTTGAGGTGCGCCGGACGGATCTGGTCGTTATAGATCACGTAGCGATAACGCCGGGCAATGGCCTTGAAGCGCGCATGAAAATGCGCAGGCATGACCTTGGCCCAAGTGACGCTGACGTCATGAGGCAAGTTGATATTGGCGCCCATCACCCACGCTTTCATCGTGCGCTCGGCCTGGGTGTCAAAGTGCACCACCTGGCCACAGGCATGCACACCGGCGTCGGTTCGCCCGGCGCACATCAGCGACACCGGCGAGTCGGCGACCTTCGACAAGGCGTTTTCGAGGGTTTCCTGCACCGTCAGCACACCCGAGGCCTGGCGCTGCCAGCCGCGATAGCGCGAGCCTTTGTATTCCACGCCCAGAGCGATGCGGTTAAAGCCTGCGGCCGCCATTTCGGCGGCCGCGTTATCTAGATTTGCCAAGAACTGAGAGCCCGATGAGTTGCGCAAAGGCGGCCATTATAAAGGCGGAGCACGCATGAGGGGCGCTTTTGTTGCGAGGCCACGCGCCAAACCAACTGTGGGAGCGGGCCTGTTCGCGAATGCAACGTGCCAGGCGCTCAATCCGCTAACCGACACGTCACGCTCGCGAGCAAGCCCGCTCCCACATTGGCGTTACACTCCTGTTCAGATTTTGCCGAGCATTTCCTTGGCTTCACCGCGCTGGGCTTCATCGCCCTCAGTCAGCACTTCGGACAGAATGTCGCGCGCGCCGTCGGCATCGCCCATGTCGATGTAGGCCTGGGCCAGGTCGAGCTTGGTGGCCACCTCATCGGTGCCAGAGAGGAAATCAAACTCCGGCTCATCAGCACCCAACGCCGCATCTTCGGCGGTAAAGGAAGGCTCGATCGGCGGATGCTCGAGGCTCTGGGACAGGCGATCGAGCTCAGCGTTGACGTCGTCCAGCTCGGATGTGAAGGCATCCGGCTTGGCGGCCGGCGGCGCTTGCGGTTCGTCAGCCAGGGACAGGTCGAAGTCTTCCGGCAGGTCGAAATCATCCAGTGCGGCAGGGGTAAGGGTTGGCGGCTCAACAGCCGGCACATCCTTCATCTGGTCTTCAAGGCCCGAGAGGAAGTCATCGTCCGATTGCGTGGACGACGGCGCGTCCAGCTGCAGGTCCAGATCGAAGTCCGACACATCATCCGGCGCGGGCTTGGCTTGCGTCTGGCGCTGCAGGACAGACTCGAAACTCGATTCATCCTTGGGGCTGACCACGGCCGGCGAAGCGGCTTCCAGATCGTCCAGGCTCAAGTCGAAATCCGTATCGAACGCGTCGGGTTCCGGCGCCGGCGCTGCCGGTTTGTCTTCAAGCAAGTTCTTCACGTATTGAGCGTCCAGCGCCGCCGCGGCCACCGCAGCGCTGACGCCCGCGGCCAACACGGCCATGGCCGGGAAGCGACTCTTGAGCTGCTCGACCTGGGCGTGGTTTTCGCCCGTGGCCACCAGTTGACGCTCTTGCGTGACGAAGCCGTCCTTATCGCTTTGCAGACCGTAGACTTCCATCAGCTTCAAGCGCAGGTCACTGCGCTTGGGCTCGCGCTTGATCGCCTGCTCCAACACATCGGCGGCCTGATTCAGGTGACCACGGTCGATATGGGATTGGGCTTGTGCGAGCGCATCGCTGGAATTTTCCGGGGCCACGGCGACGGCCAAAGGCGCCAGCACGGAAGCCACGCTCGGCACCACGACAGGCTCAACCACCGGGGCAGGCGCAGGCGCGGCCGCCAGCTTGACGTTCGGCGGCGGCACTTCCAGGCCTTCGAAGCTGTCCGGCGGCAGGTCGTGATCCACATTCGGCGAAAACTGTGGTTCTTCAGCCAGCGCCCGCGCCATACGCAGGTGCTTTTCCTCTTCGAGGCGGGCATTGCGGTGACGGGCCCACAGCAGCAGGAGCAACAACACCAGCAAGCCGGCAGCACCGCCGATGACCCCGAGGACAATCGGGTTGGTCAGCAGATCGTTGAATTTACCTTCGGTGCTGCTGGCCGGCGCGGCATCCGGCTTGATCGGCTCGGGCGTAGCTACCACGGCAGCCGGCGTCGCATCGGGCGCCGGCGCCGTCGATGCAGTCGCCGCAGGCTCACCTGGCAGCTGCGCCGGAATGGCTGCCGTCGTCGGCGCAGTGCCCGGCACTGCCGGGTTACCGCCCTGAGCCTGCAACTTGGCCAGTTGATCGTTTTTCAATTGAATAAGCTTTTGCAGCTTGTCCAACTGACTTTGCAGGTCGGCCGCGCGGCTTTTCAGCTCGGCATTGTCGCGGCGCGTGGTGTCCAGCTCTTCCTGGGTCATCGCCAGCTTGTCGCTCAATGCACGCCCGTCAGCGGCCCTGCCCTTGGCACCTTTCTTGGCGGACTCGGCCGACACCAGGCTCAAGTTGTCCTTGGCATTGGTGCTCGAGGGCGCATCGCCTGCCTGGGTGCGCCGAGTGGCGTCCAGTTGCTGCTTGCCGGCGGCCTGATTATTGGCCGTGCGACGGCCCTCGCGCCAGGCGGCATTTTGCGCAGTGACTTCGGCAATCGCCTCCGGCTGCGGCAGGCTGGTGGCTTGCTGGCGATCCGGAAGACGCAGCACCTGGCCGGTTTTCAGGCGGTTGATATTGCCGTCGATAAAGGCATCAGGATTGAGCGCCTGGATCGCCAGCATCGTCTGCTGGACCGACGCGCCGTTGCGGTTCTTCGCGGCAATTTCCCACAAGGTATCGCGAGACGTCGTGGTGTGCTGCGCAGCTTTGCTGACCGTGGGCGCCGTGCTGGCAGGTGCCGACTGGGTCGGCGCACTCAAGCGCGGTGCAGGTGCGCTGGCGGTCGGTGCCGGCTGCTCGAACTTGGCCGGGTCGAGCAGCACACTGTAGTCGCGCATCAGACGGCCGTTGGGCCATTGCACTTGAAGCAGAAACCGTACGTAGGAATCAGGCAGCGGCTTGCTGGAGGTGACGCGCACCACACTGCGGCCATTGGGGTTGATCACCGGGGTAAACGTCAGGTCATTCAGAAACGCCTGGCGATCCACGCCGGCGTCCACAAACGCCTGGTCAGACGCCAGGCTCGGGGTGATCTCGGAGGCAGTGAGGCCGCCGACATCGAGCAATTCGATTTCCACCGCCAACGGCTGGTTCAACTTCGACTTGAGGGTCATCTCCCCAAGCTGCAGCGCCTGCGCCATACCGGAAGACAGCGCCGAGGCGGCCGCTATTGCTAACACCAGTTTGCGAACTTGAACCATAGCCTCATCCTTTGTTTGAACACTCCCCGGCCTGCGAGAAGGTTGGTAACCGCTGCCATAAGGCATGGCGAGCCGATAGGTTACCGACGCGCTTCTGTTTCGCTTGGGGCCAAGCATAGCGCTTGGCTAGAATCAATCTACAAATTGCCGCCAAGTATCTTTTACACAAGGCCTTTTATCAACAACTGCGCCAGTTGCACGGCGTTCAATGCCGCGCCTTTGCGTACGTTATCTGACGTCAGCCACAGATTTAGTTCCGCCGGGTCGTCCACGCCCGCACGCACTCGGCCAACGTAGACCACATCCTGGCCGGCCGCATCCCCAACGGCCGTGGGGTAGTCGCCCTCTTCCACCAGCTCGATCCCCGGCGCTGCCTCCAGTGCACGGTTGACAGCGGCCAGGTCGACCGGCGCGCCCAACTGCAATGACACTGTCAGGCTATCGCCAAAAAACACCGGGGCTTGAACGCAGGTTGCGGAAATCTTTAGCAGAGGTGTTTCCAGCACCGCACGCAACTCGTGTACGAGGCGTTTCTCCAGGGCTGTATGACCCTGGGCGTCAGGCGTGCCGACTTGCGCCAGCAGGTTGAAGGCCATCTGCCGATCAAAGAACTTCGGCTCCAGCGGGCGCACGTTCAGCAACTCGGCGGTCTGCCGGGCCAGCTCGCTGACGGCCTCGCGGCCCTGGGCCGAAACGGCCAGGTTGGCAGTGACGCTGACGCGCTGGATCTCCAGCAGGCCGCGCAACGGCGCCAGAACCACCGCCAGGTTGGTGGCCGACGGACTCGGGCTGCCGAGCTGGAAGGGCTTTTTCAGACCCTTGAGAATATGCGCGTTGGCTTCCGGCACGACCTGAGGTGCCTGATCGGCCGGCAAGGCGCCGGAGAGGTCGATCACCGAGCAACCGGCCGCCGTGGCGCGTGGCGCGAAACTCAGGGTCACCGCCGGGCCTGCCGCGAAGAAGGCCAACTGGGCTTTTTTGAAGTCGAACTCATCAACTTCCTTGACCCGCACATTCTTGCCGCGAAACGGCACCGAGGCGCCGGCCGAGTTGCTGCCCGCCAGCAGATACAGGGTGCCTACCGGAAAATCCAGCTCTTCGAGAATCTGCACCAGGGTTTCACCCACGGTGCCGGTTGCACCGATCACGGCGATTTCAAAGGTCTGGGTCATGGTGGCTGCCTCGGGCATTGCGGGGGGAGCGGCACTTTACCGGGTGGTGGGAAGTGAGGCAATTGACCTGGGGTTGTTGGTGTGGCTGATGGCCTCATCGCCGGCAAGCCAGCGTCCACATTCAAACGCCTCCCAACGTTGAAATGCGATCGAATGTGAGAGTGGACTTGCCCGCAAAGAGGCCCTGAAGGGCAATAAAAAACCCGCGCCTGTCACCAGAACGCGGGTTTCCTACTCACCAGCAGCGATCAACGCTCCAGCAAAATCCGCAGCATGCGACGCAGCGGTTCAGCCGCGCCCCACAGCAGTTGGTCGCCGACGGTGAACGCGCCCAGGTACTGAGTGCCCATGTTCAGCTTGCGCAGACGGCCAACCGGCACATTCAGGGTACCGGTGACCTTGGTCGGGCTCAGCTCCTGCATGCTGATGTCGCGGTTGTTCGGCACCAGCTTGACCCATGGGTTGTGCTGGCTGATCAGCCCTTCGATATCGGCGATCGGCACATCTTTGTTCAGCTTGATGGTCAGCGCCTGGCTGTGGCAGCGCATGGCGCCGATGCGCACGCAGATGCCGTCCACCGGGATCGGGTTTTTGAAGCGACCGAGGATCTTGTTGGTCTCAGCCTGGGCCTTCCACTCTTCGCGGCTCTGGCCGTTCGGCAATTCCTTGTCGATCCACGGGATCAGGCTACCGGCCAAAGGCACGCCGAAGTTTTCGGTCGGGTAGGCATCGCTGCGCATGGCTTCGGCCACACGACGGTCGATGTCGAGGATCGCGCTGGCAGGGTCAGCCAGTTGATCGGCAACGGCCGCGTGGGTGGCACCCATTTGCTTGATCAGCTCGCGCATGTTCTGCGCGCCGGCGCCGGAGGCCGCCTGATAGGTCATGGCGCTCATCCACTCGACCAGGCCGGCTTCGAACAGGCCACCCAGGCCCATCAGCATCAGGCTGACGGTGCAGTTGCCGCCTACATAGTTCTTGGTGCCAGCGTCCAGCTGCTGGTCAATAACCTTGCGGTTCACCGGGTCGAGGATGATCACGGCGTCGTCCTGCATGCGCAGGCTCGAGGCGGCGTCGATCCAGTAACCCTGCCAGCCGGCTTCGCGCAGCTTGGGGAAGACTTCGCTGGTGTAGTCGCCACCCTGGCAGGTCAAAATCACGTCGAGGGTTTTGAGCTCTTCAATGCTGTAGGCGTCTTTGAGCGGAGCAATATCCTTGCCCACGGACGGCCCTTGGCCACCCACGTTCGACGTGGTGAAAAACACCGGCTCAATAAGATCGAAATCCTGCTCTTCCAGCATCCGCTGCATGAGCACGGAACCGACCATACCGCGCCAACCGATCAGACCTACACGTTTCATCGCAACTACACCTTGTTAAAAAGTGGGCCGCCTTGCAGCAACAACTGCAAGCGGGCCCGAGAGATTACAGATTCCGCAGCGCGGCGACTACTGCGTCGCCCATTTCTTGCGTCCCAACCTTGGTGCAACCCTGCGACCAGATGTCGCCGGTGCGCAAACCCTGGTCCAGTACCAGGCTCACAGCCTTCTCGATTGCATCCGCCGCTTCACTCAGGTTGAAGCTGTAACGCAGCATCATCGACACCGACAAGATGGTCGCCAACGGGTTGGCAATGCCTTGGCCTGCGATGTCCGGCGCCGAACCGTGGCACGGCTCGTACATGCCCTTGTTGTGGGTGTCGAGCGACGCCGACGGCAGCATGCCGATGGAACCGGTCAGCATCGACGCCTGGTCGGACAGGATGTCGCCGAACAGGTTGTCGGTGACGATCACGTCAAACTGCTTGGGTGCACGCACCAGCTGCATGGCGGCGTTGTCGACGTACATGTGGCTCAGTTCGACGTCCGGGTAGTCCTTGGCCACTTCTTCGACGATTTCGCGCCACAGCTGGCTGGAGGCCAGTACGTTAGCCTTGTCGACCGAGCAGACCTTCTTGCCACGCACGCGGGCCATGTCGAAACCGACACGGGCGATACGGCGGATCTCGCTCTCGCTGTACGGCAGCGTGTCGTAGGCCTGACGCTCGCCATTTTCAAGGGTGCGCACGCCGCGTGGCGAGCCGAAGTAGATACCGCCGGTCAGCTCACGCACGATCAGGATGTCCAGGCCCGCCACCACTTCCGGCTTGAGGCTCGACGCATCGGCCAGTTGCGGGTAGAGAATCGCCGGGCGCAGGTTGCCGAACAGGCCCAGTTGCGCGCGGATTTTCAGCAGGCCGCGCTCCGGGCGGATGTCACGCTCGATCTTGTCCCACTTCGGGCCGCCCACGGCGCCGAGCAGTACGGCGTCGGCTGCATGGGCGCGGTCCAGGGTTTCGTCGGCCAGGGGCACGCCGTGCTTGTCGATGGCGGCGCCGCCGATCACGTCGTGGCTCAACTCAAAGCCCAGGCTGTACTTGCTGTTGGCCAATTCCAGGACTTTGACCGCTTCGGCCATGATTTCCGGACCAATACCGTCGCCAGGAAGAATCAGAATCTGCTTGCTCATGCGTTCCTCATTTCATCAAGCGACCCGCCCGTGGGCAGGTCGGGAAAATTAATCAGCGTTCGGCAAAGACCACCAGCACGTCGGTGCTGAAGGTGCCGTCGGCTTGAATCTCGTAGTAATCGCGTACTTCCTGGCCCATCGCCTGCTGCAACTCAAGGATCGCGGCGCGCAATACCTCTGGGGTGCGCATGCGCTCCACCCACGAGGTGTATTCCAGGCGCAGGCGCTGACGGCTGCTGGTGCGTACGTGCAGGCCGGCCTCGCTGAGCTGGCGCATCCATTCGGCGGCGGAGTAATCGCGCACGTGGCTGGTATCGCGCAGCACTTCGACGGTTTGCAGGTAAGTGTCCAACAGCGGGCTGCCCGGTGACAAGACATCGACAAATGCCGCGATACCGCCAGGCTTGAGCACCCGACGCACTTCACGCAGGGCCAGGCCAAGGTCGCTCCAATGGTGAGCCGAATAGCGGCTGAACACGAAGTCGAACTCGCCATCGGCGAATGGCAGGCGCTCAGCGGCGCCATGCACGGTGCGGATGTTGTTCAGGCCACGCTCTTTTGCGGCGGCTGCCACCACGTCGAGCATCTGCTGGGACAGGTCGTAGGCCACCACTTCTTCAACCAGCGGCGCAACGTGGAAGCTCACATGCCCGGCACCGCAACCCAGGTCCAGCAGTCGCGCAGCGCCCTGCCCGGCCAATTCGGCCTGGAGTAGCGCGAATTCGGTGCCTTGAGCGTGAACTGCGCTGCTCAGGTAGGCCGAGGCCTGTTCGCCGAATTGTTTTTGCACGACTTGGGTGTGGGCGGTGCTGGTCATGGTGGTTTTCCTTGGGTTTTGTGGTGTTGGTACGGGCGCTATCGCAGGCAAGCCAGCTCCCACACTCGACCGTGTTCACAGGTCAACATGTGGGAGCGGGCTTGCCCGCGATGGGGCCCGCACGGCCTACCTCAAATCAAGCGTCGCGAAACAACCAGGGCTGGCTCGCCCGGTGCCTGGTTTCAAACGCGGCAATCGCATCGCCGTCCTGCAAGGTCAGGCCGATATCGTCCAGGCCATTGATCAGGCAGTGCTTACGGAACGCATCGACTTCAAAGTGATACACCTTGCCGTCCGGGCGGGTCACGGTCTGCGCAGCCAGGTCAACGGTCAGTTGGTAGCCGACATTGGCTTCGACCTGCTTGAACAGCTCGTCCACTTCGGCGTCGCTCAAGATGATCGGCAGCAAGCCGTTCTTGAAGCTGTTGTTGAAGAAGATGTCGGCGTAGCTCGGCGCGATGATGCTGCGAAAGCCATATTCTTCCAGGGCCCACGGCGCGTGTTCACGGCTGGAGCCGCAGCCGAAGTTCTCGCGGGCCAGCAATACGCTGGCGCCTTGGTAACGCTCGGCGTTGAGCACGAAGTCCTTGTTCAACGGGCGCTTGGAGTTGTCCTGGTAGGCGTAGCCCACGTCCAGGTAGCGCCACTCATCGAACAGGTTCGGACCAAAGCCGGTGCGCTTGATCGACTTCAAGAACTGCTTGGGGATGATCTGGTCGGTGTCGACGTTGGCTCGATCCAAAGGGGCGACAAGGCCAGTGTGTTGAGTAAAAGCACGCATCGGGTATTCCTCAGATCAATTCGCGAACGTCGATGAAACGACCGTTGACGGCAGCGGCGGCGGCCATGGCCGGGCTGACCAGGTGGGTACGCCCACCGGCGCCCTGACGCCCCTCGAAGTTACGGTTGGAGGTGGACGCGCAATGCTCGCCCGACTCCAAACGGTCCGGGTTCATCGCCAGGCACATGGAGCAGCCCGGTTCGCGCCATTCAAAACCGGCCTCAAGGAAGATCTTGTCCAGGCCCTCGGCTTCGGCTTGCGCTTTGACCAGGCCCGAACCTGGCACCACGATGGCTTGCTTGATGGTCGAGGCCACTTTGCGGCCCTTGGCGATCACCGCCGCGGCGCGCAGGTCTTCGATCCGCGAGTTGGTGCAGGAACCGATAAACACGCGATCCAACTGGATGTCGGTGATCGCCTGGTTGGCCTTCAAGCCCATGTACTTCAAGGCACGCTCGATGGAGCCACGCTTGACCAGGTCGGTTTCCTTGGCCGGGTCCGGCACGTTCTGGTCGACGGCCAGGACCATTTCCGGCGAGGTGCCCCAGCTGACTTGCGGCTTGATCTGCGCGGCGTCGAGTTCAACCACGGTGTCGAAGACAGCGTCGGCGTCGGACACCAGGTCTTTCCAGGCCTCTACGGCAGCCTCCCAATCGGCGCCTTGCGGAGCGAAAGGACGGCCTTTGACGTATTCAACGGTTTTTTCGTCCGCCGCGACCATGCCGACACGGGCACCGGCTTCGATGGACATGTTGCAGATGGTCATGCGGCCTTCGATGGACAGGTCGCGGATGGCGCTGCCGGCGAACTCGATGGCATGGCCGTTACCGCCGGCCGTGCCGATCTTGCCAATCACGGCAAGCACGATGTCCTTGGCGGTCACGCCAAATGGCAATGTGCCTTCGACTTTGACCAACATGTTCTTCATCTTTTTGGCGACCAGGCACTGGGTGGCGAACACATGTTCCACCTCGGAAGTGCCGATGCCATGGGCCAGGGCGCCGAATGCGCCGTGGGTGGAGGTGTGAGAGTCACCGCAGACCACGGTCATGCCCGGCAAGGTGGCGCCCTGCTCCGGGCCGATCACGTGCACGATGCCCTGACGCACGTCATTCATCTTGAATTCGGTGATGCCATATTCATCGCAATAGTCGTCGAGGGTTTGCACCTGCAAACGCGACACCTGGTCGGCAATGGCCTCGATGCCGCCTTTGCGCTCCGGGGTGGTCGGTACGTTGTGGTCCGGGGTGGCGATGATCGAGTCGACGCGCCAGGGCTTGCGCCCGGCCAGCCGCAGGCCTTCGAACGCTTGGGGCGAGGTCACTTCATGGATGATGTGACGGTCGATATAGATCAGCGACGAGCCATCGTCGCGCCGTTTCACTTCATGGGAATCCCAAAGCTTGTCGTAAAGCGTTTTGCCGGCCATCAGTCGGTCCTCATCATCGGTCTTTCTATGCCCCGGGCTTTTGAGACATTCAATAACCCTTTGGCTTGTGAGGCTGATGGTATGGCGCTACATTAAATAACTCAAATTCATATTTTTTATACTTTGGATTACCAACTGGAATACCACAATGGACCTGGCCAACCTTAATGCCTTTATTGCCATCGCCGAGACCGGCAGCTTCTCCGGCGCCGGCGAACGCCTGCACCTGACCCAACCGGCCATCAGCAAGCGCATTGCCGGGCTGGAACAACAATTAAAGGTACGTTTATTCGACCGCCTGGGCCGTGAAGTCGGCCTGACCGAGGCCGGGCGCGCTCTGCTGCCGCGTGCTTACCAGATTCTCAATGTGCTGGACGACACCCGCCGCGCGCTCACCAACCTGACCGGCGAAGTCAGCGGCCGCCTGACATTGGCCACCAGCCACCACATCGGCCTGCACCGCCTGCCACCGATTTTGCGCACCTTTACCCGCGAGTACCCGAACGTGGCGCTGGATATTCAGTTCCTCGATTCGGAAGTTGCCTACGAGGAAATCCTCCATGGTCGCGCTGAAGTGGCCGTTATCACCCTGGCGCCCGACCCGCACAACCTGGTACGCGCTACGCCGGTGTGGGACGACCCGCTGGATTTCGTGGTCGCGCCCGAGCACAGCCTGACCGCCAATGGCACGGTCAACCTGGCCGATATCGCCAAACACCCGGCGGTATTCCCCGGTGGCAACACCTTTACCCACCATATTGTCAGCCGCTTGTTTGAAGCCCAGGGCCTGACGCCGAACATCGCCATGAGCACCAACTACCTGGAAACCATCAAGATGATGGTGTCCATCGGCCTGGCCTGGAGCGTGTTGCCGCGCACCATGCTCGATGAACAGGTGGCAAGTATCGCTTTGCCGGGCATACAGCTCAGTCGCCAGCTAGGCTATATCGTGCACACCGAAAGGACGCTGTCGAACGCTGCGCGGGCTTTCATGAGCCTATTGGATGCACAGGTCGATCTGCCAGGGACACCGGCATGAAGCTGTGCGGCCTCAAGGTCTGAATAAACCGCGCCGAACGCCCATTGAGCCAAGGCCCTTTGATAATGCGCAACCCCGTCGATTCCGTGCCACCCCTGCCCCGCATTTACGCCCTGGACCCTCAAGAGGCGGAACAAAGCTGGGACAGCGCTCCGCAGTTGCTGGCAGCCCTCAACGCTGCCCGCCTGGGCGCGTGGTGCTGGGAAATCGACACCGGCAGGATCAGCTGGTCACGCGGCACCCAGGCGCTGTTCGGCTACGATCCGCGCCAGCCGTTACCCAAAGACCTGGATTACCTGGATCTGCTCGCGCCGTCGGATCGCGCGCGTGTGGTGCGGGCCTTTCACGCCGTGCTGGCGGGCGAGCCGTTTGAACAGGCCATGCACCACCACATCGAATGGCCCGATGGCAGCCACCACTGGCTGGAAATCAACGGCAGCCTGGCACCGGACAAGACCGGCCGGCGCCGCATGATCGGCGTGATTCGCGAAACCACTCGCCAGCGCGAGCGCGAACACGCCCTTATCCACTCGGAAAAACGCTTCGCCACACTGTTTCATCTGTGCCCGAATATGGTCCTGCTGACCCGCCAGGCCGACGGCCTGATCAGCGAAGCCAACCAGTATTTCGAGATGCTTTTCGGCTGGCCCGTGGCCCAGGCCATCGGCCGCACCACGCTGGACCTGGGCCTGTGGCGTGACCCGCAACAGCGCGCCCTGCTGGTCAGGGCCACCCAACGCAAGGGCGAACCCATCAGCATGGAAGTGCAGTTCTGCGCCAGCAACGGCCAGATCCACGACGGTACCTTGAGCGCACAGAAAGTCGAGTTGGAGGGCGAGGCCTACCTGATCAGCACGTTTGTCGACACCACCGAGCGCAAAAACGCCGAGCAGGCGCTCAAGGACAGCCAGGAGCGCCTCGACCTGGCCCTGGATTCGGCACAGCTGGGCACCTGGGACTGGCATATCCCCAGCGGCATGCTGTATGGCTCGGCCCGCGCGGCGCAACTGCACGGCCTGGAGGCGTTGCCGTTTCACGAACCTTTCGATGCGTTTTTTGAAGGCATGTCCGATGAAGAACGCGAGGGCATGCGCAACGCCTATCGCAGCCTGCGTGAAGGCCCGGACGGCAATTACCAGCTGACCTACCGCGTACAGATGGAGGACGGCAGCGCTCGTTACCTGGAAAGCCGCGCGCGGCTGTATCGCGACGAATCGGGCAAACCGTTGCGCATGGCCGGCACCTTGCTGGATATCACCGACCAGGTGGAACGCGAGCAGCGCATCACCGCCTCCGAAGAAAAGTTCGCCAGCCTGTTCCAGGCCAGCCCTGACCCAATCTGCGTGACCTACCTGGACAGCGGCGCCTTTATCGAAATCAACCCCGCGTTCACTCAGACCTTTGGCTGGACCGCCGCCGAGGTGATCGACAAAAGCGCCGACCAGATCGGGCTGTGGGATGACTCGAGCAAGCGCCTGCAACGTATCGAACGGGTCATTCGCGAGCAGTCGTTAAACAATGTCGCCATTGTGGTGCATCACAAAAACGGCCAAAGCCTGACCTGCGTGATTTCCAGCCGCCTGATCAAGGTCGGCGACCAACCCTGCATTGTCACGACCCTGCGCGATATCACCCAGCAACAACGCTCCGAGGCCGCCCTTAAGGCCAGCGAAGAAAAATTCGCCAAGGCCTTCCATTCAAGCCCCGATGCCATCTCCATTACCGAACGTGACACCGGCCGTTATGTGGAGGTCAATGACGGCTTCTGCCGCCTCACCGGTTACCGCGCCGAGGAGGCCATCGGGCTGACGCTGTATCAGATCGGCATCTGGGCCGATGAGAATCAGCGCGCGGCGCTGCTGGCCGAACTGCAGATCAAGGGCCGAATTCATCACCTGGAAATGCTGTGGCACAACAAACGTGGCGAATTGTTGGCCGTGGAGGTATCGGTCGAACCGATCACCCTCAATGAGACGCCGTGCCTGCTGCTGACGGCGCGGGACGTGAGCCTGCTGAAAAACGCCCAGGCGCAGATCCGTCACCTGGCCTATCACGACCCGCTGACCAACCTGCCCAATCGTGCGCTGCTGATGGACCGCCTGAGCCAGCAGATCGCCCTGCTCAAACGCCATAACCTGCGGGGCGCCCTGCTGTTTCTCGACCTCGACCATTTCAAGCACATCAACGATTCCCTCGGCCATCCGGTGGGCGACACCGTGCTGAAAATCGTCACCGCACGCCTAGAAGCCAGCGTGCGCATGGAAGATACGGTGGCGCGCCTGGGCGGCGATGAGTTCGTGGTGCTGCTCAGCGGCCTGGAAGGTACACGCGTGGAAGTCAGCGCCCAGGTACAGGAACTGGCGGACACCCTGCGCGAATTGCTCTCGGAACCGATGTTCCTCGATGGCCATCGCCTGCAGGTCACGCCGAGCATTGGCGTGGCGCTGATCCCCGACCATGGCTCGACACCCGCAGACCTGCTCAAGCGTGCCGACATTGCGCTGTATCGGGCCAAGGATTCAGGACGCAACACCACGCAGATGTTTCATAACAGCATGCAGAAAACCGCCAGTGAACGCCTGCGCATGGAGACCGACCTGCGTCTGGCGCTGTCACGCGGTGAGTTCAGCGTGCATTACCAGCCTCAAGTGGATGCGCGCGGCAATCGCATCATCGGTGCCGAAGCGCTGGTGCGCTGGCAGCACCCGCAACTGGGGGCGCAGTCACCCACCGAATTTATCAAAGTGCTGGAAGACAGCGGCCTGATCCTGGAAGTCGGCACCTGGATTCTTGATGAAGCCTGCGGCGCATTTGCCCAATTGATCGCCGATGGCTTGGTGGACCCGTTGAATTTCAGCCTGTGCGTGAATATAAGCCCGCGCCAGTTCCGCCAGAACGACTTCGTGGAGCGGGTGGAGCGCAGCCTCAAGCAGCATCACCTGCCGTATAGCCTGCTGAAACTGGAAATTACCGAAGGCATCGTGATCCAGAACCTGGATGACACAGTGGCCAAGATGCGCCGCCTGAAAAAACTCGGCGTGAGCTTTGCCATGGACGACTTCGGCACCGGCTATTCGTCGCTGACCTACCTCAAGCGCCTGCCGGTGAATGCGTTGAAGATCGATCAGTCCTTTGTGCGCGACGCCACCCACGACCCCAACGATGCCGAAATCATCCGCGCCATCGTCGCCATGGCGCGCAGCTTGAACCTGGATGTGATCGCCGAGGGCGTGGAAACCCCGGAACAACTGGCATTCCTGCAAAAGCTGGGCTGCCATTTGTTCCAGGGGTATTTACACAGCCGGCCTCTGCCCATCGAGGCGTTCAGGAAGCTACTGGGCTGACCCTTACACGAGCTTCAATGCGCGAAACCCGGTGTTCATCCATCGCGATGACGCCAGGTCCTGCTTTTGCCCATAGAAGTCCAGCGCGCCATTGATGACCGCGACCGAGTGGCCCGTGTCCGCCAGCGTGCCGACCGCGCCCCGGGCCAGTTCTTCAACCGTGCTTTCACGCATATAGGCGTACAACCCAAGCCGCCGCAGCGCCTCCCCCGGGTACTCGCCGTCGTTGAGGGTGTGCAGGGCCGTTGCATAGCTCTGCCCGGCGCGCATGTCGTTATTTTCCATGTGCGCGCGCTTGGCGCTGACCGCGTACAAGAAGTTGGCGTAATTGATCAGCTGCGTATTACTGCCGTGGAAGTTTGACGCGACGATGGCCTGGCGCAGTTCATCATGGGTCACCGTCAGCGTGAAGGAGTCCCTCATGACCACCTCAAAACCGTCGGCGGTGACTTGGATGCGCTTATAGATCCCCTGAGGGTCCTGCCAGAACCGGATGATCGCCGCCTTGATCGCCGACACCGTGACGCAATTGCCTTCCACGCCCTGATAAAAACCACCCCAGATCTGTTCGGGCGTCATGCCGGACACCACATCGGACACCTGCCTGGCGTTGTCGGGGGCCACCGGTTTGTCGTCGAACAACACGTACCCGTAACCCTGCTTGACCGTGCGCCGCTCGTGGTAATGATGGCTTACGCCCTCCATCACCAGCGCCGAGCCAAAGTTGTGCGTCCCCATGACCCCCACCGCGCCCTTTGCCTGCATGGCACTTGACGGCACGTACTGGCACAGGCCGAACAGGCCCATGCCCTGCAAACACCGCTGGACGGTCTCGCCCTCCAGTGTTTTTGCCAGCGCAGCTTCAAACGTCGGGTAATTGCCGGTCAGTTGCTTGCGCTTTACGAACGCCGCGAACACAAAATTGGCATCCTTGACTGCCCCGCTATCGTCGCCGCTGAACCTTGAGGCCTGCGTCGCCTGCGCCAACTCCTGGCGAGACAACTGAACCTTGAACTCGTCCTTCATGGTGATGTGGTACCCATCGCCCGTGGCAGTCAGCGCATTGAACATGCCAGCCGGGTGTTGCCCGAAGGTTGTCATCATCAGTTTGATGACGGCTGCGTGGGTGCTGGTGTCAAAGTGCTCGCCAAACTGGCCGTGCGCCGCATTGAATGCACGGATGATCTGCGCAGGTTTTTCCCCCGCACGTTTTGACGAAAACACCGAAGCCGCGTCGTCGTACCCGTTGGCCGGCGAGCCTGGGCCATTACTTGCTGTGATATTCATTCACTGATTCCTGAGACTTACCGAAGCAATAACCTGCAAAACACAATCGGGGCGGCGTTGCGATGGGGTGAGCCGCCCGCATCGCCTGTGGTCGCGCCCTAGAAAAGTGCTATCGCCTGACCGCGGGCAGGCGTGGCGCCCCTGCGTCCCCACAACTCTTCGCGGCCGTTGATCACCGCCACCGAATGCCCGGTGCGATTGCACATGCCCAATTGCCCACGGGCGAGCTCGCGCACAGAGACCGTTTTCATGTGCTTGCGCAGCCCCAGTCGCATGAACCCCTCCCCCGGCCCATGCTCATCCTCACCGTTGTTCAGGCTGCGAATCGCAGCCTGATAACTTCTGCCCGCCGTGTAATCGTTGTTTTCCATCTGTGCGCGCTTGGCACTGACCGCAAACAGAAATTGCGCATCCTTGAGCATGCCCTTGTCCTGCCCTCTAAACTTCGCGCCTCGCGCACCTTCGGCCAATTCACGGTCAGTCAGGGTGAGCTGAAAATCATCGCGCATCACTACTCGATAACCGCCGCTGAGGCGGGTGACGTGCTGGTAGATATCCGTGGGGCTCTGGCCAAATCGGTGCATCGCCGCCTTGATCGCCGACACCGTTACGCAGTTGCCATCGGGGCCTTGGCGAAACCCACTCCAGATGTTGTCCGGCTTCGCACCGCCGCGCTTGTTTGAAAGGCACGGGATCGCGGCTTCGGGATTGGGCCTGGGGGTGATCGGCTCATGCACCACCGACGGATTGACCGGTGGCGTGGGTATAACGGGGACGGGCTTATCTTTGTCGGCCGACAACACCCTCAGTATCTGAGTCAATAAAGAACTCAACAGCGCAGCAAACGATTGAACAGCATCGCGTTCATTATCGCCGCGCACCCGGTGCTCTGAATGACTGACAGAGGGACGACAAATAGTCGCCGCAGTTTTTTGTTCAATCAGGTTCAAGTGAATATCCACTGGATGATTGGCACTTCTTAAATCACTATTGATCGCCTGCCTGACATCGATGACACGCGCAATATTATTAATTAAACAGTTAGACATATGCCCCCCATGGGCAGGCGCCTCTTTGCAACTTACAGCCAAAGAGGTGCCTGTTTTCTTCAAGAAGTTAAACCGGGTTTGGGACGATCAGGCCTTGAACACGGGCCTGGTATTTAACCGCCAGTTTCTTGGATCAAAATGATCTTCAACCGGGCCTGGGCTGGTTAAGTCCGGAACCGGCGTATCAGGCAAGGGCTTTGGAGTGATGTCCGGCACCACCGAGGGCGCTGGCTCTGGCGTGACCACCGGCGTGACGCTGCCTGGCACCGCCGGTGTGTGGTCTGGCTTGATCTCGGTGTTTGGCGCTGGCGGCACGCCAGGCTTGGTACCCGACTCGACCTCAGGCGTGACCGTGTTGGGCACCTCAGGGGCAGGTTCTGGCGTGATGTCAGCCTTCACGTCCGGTGTCACACCTGGCTTGATCCCCGGCTGCGGGGCGGTTTCAGGCAATGGCGACAGATCCAGCACACGCTTTAGTTGGGGCACGTTGTTCACAACCGCCTGCGCATCCGTGCAATGGCAATGACCGGCATTCACATTGACGTGTACGTTGGTCTTGCCGTCATTCGTCACGGTAATCGCCGGCTCGGACGCGGGCTGATGTGACAGCGCCACTGGCGCCTTGAGTGCCGAGGGCACTAGTACCGCAGCGTCCATCAGCTGCCGCTTTGCTTGCGGCTGCGGCGCCTGCGGTTCGGCCGGCAAGTTGCCCACCTCCGGCGTACTCGACTGCTTGGCGACATCGAAACTCACCGGCAATGTGCGCGCCTCAGGCTTGGCGTCTGGCACAACGCCTGGGCCGGACAGCAGCGCGGGCGTCAAATCCTTTCCGGAGACCATTTCACGTATAGCCTTGAAAACCTGTTCGAGCATGTCAAATAACCGCATGAGCGCAGTACCCGGAATCATCAGTTCGTTGGGCGAGAACCGGACGTTGTCAGTGCTCAGTGGCGTGGTGGCAACACGCACTCCGGAAACCTGCACGTCTGTTGTTTCAGCCAACTTAGCGGATGAAATACTGTTGCGATCCAGCACAGACGCATTAACTTTCATGAACGATGGATTATTAACCGACAGCGACATTTAGCAATTCCTTATTTAACAGTGCCTGGCCGATCAGCGGGCCAGAGAAGTGAGCGTGTCAACAGCTGAGAACAACAACGTTGCTTCACAGTCCTTACTTACGTGGAAAGTTAGGCTATCGAGTTCCGCTAATCGCAGCTCATATAAGGAAACCAATGCGCGTTATCAGACTTTGCCGCATGAACTATCGCGACAGGGCCTTTGGCGCAAGCCCCTCGTGACGCTGAAGAATCGTCACACCCGTTAATACACTGCGGGCATGCAACTCACCGACAAGATTAAACCGCCTGTTCGCCACTCTTTTGTGCTAGCCCACATACGAAAAAAGGGCGCCAATGGCACCCTTTTTTAGTGAACGTGAACAATCAGGCTGCAACGGGGTGCTGCATGCCCAGCAGGTGGCTGACGTGTTTTAAATCCGTCTCGCGCCGCAATGCGGTAAACAGCGCCACCGCCTCGGGATAATTGCGCGTCAGCATCGCCAGCCATTGCTTCAACCGGCCCGGTGCCTGCTTTTCAGTCAGTTGCGCCACTGATTGGCTCCAGAACGCCTGAAGCATCGGCTGCATCTGCGCCCAGGTCATTTCCACCACTTCTTCGCCCGCCTTGGCTGCCACAATTTGGCGCGCCAGGTCAGGCCGTGCCACCAGGCCACGGCCGAGCATGATGTCTTCGGCGCCGCTGATTTCACGGCAACGCTTCCAGTCTTCGACGCTCCAGATATCCCCATTGGCGAACACCGGCACGTTGACCACGTCCTGCACCCGCGGGATCCATTCCCAGTGGACCGGCGGCTTGTAGCCGTCGGTCTTGGTACGCGCATGCACCACGATATGCGCCGCGCCGCCTTCAGCCAGCGCCGTGGCGCACACCAGCGCACCGTCCGGGCTGTCGAAGCCAAGGCGCATCTTGGCGGTCACGGGGATATGCGCGGGCACGGCACGGCGCACATGTTCAACAATCTGGTTGAGCAGCTCCGGCTCCTTGAGCAGCACGGCGCCGCCGCGCGACTTGTTGACCGTCTTGGCCGGGCAGCCGAAGTTAAGGTCAATCACCTGGGAGCCCAGCTCGCACGCCAGCGCGGCGTTTTCGGCCAGGCACACCGGGTCCGAACCCAGCAACTGCACACGCAGCGGCACGCCCGCTGCGGTGTGGGCACCGTGCAACAGTTCCGGGGCGAGCTTGTGGAAATAGGCGGGAGTCAGCAGGCGGTCGTTGACGCGGATGAACTCGGTCACGCACCAGTCAATACCGCCCACGCGGGTCAGCACATCGCGCAGGATGTTGTCGACCAACCCCTCCATGGGCGCCAAAGCAATTTGCATGGAAAACACTCAACAAAAATCGTGGCGCAGTTTACTGGGTTTCCTGCAAGAAACGTTAACCCCCTGTCAGCGCGGGACCGTAGCCGTCGAGAAATTCGGCCGGCATACGCTTGGGTTTGCCCGTGGAGAGTTCGATGCAGACAAACGTGGTGTGGGCGCGCAGCAAGGTCGCGCCGTCGCGAGGACGGACCAGCTGGAAACGGCGGGTCATTTTCAGGCGCTGGTCCCAGTCGACGATCCAGGTCGCCAGCTGCAGCTCATCACCTTCGTAGCCGGCCGCCAGGTAGTCGATCTCATGGCGCACGACGGCCATGGCGCGGTCGAGTCGGCGGTATTCGGTAAGGTCCAGCCCCAGGCGCTGGGAATGGCGCCAGGCGCAGCGCTCCAGCCAGGATACGTACACCGCATTGTTGGCGTGCCCGAGGCCGTCGATGTCTTCAGCGCCAACCTGCAGATCGATGATGAATGGCGTTGCCAAATCCCAGCCCATGCCTTGCTCCAGTCGATTGATGTCGGCGGGGCAGTGTATCAGGCAGTTTGCCGCGCCTGTAGACGGCGGCCGGCCAACAGGGCAAGCACACCCTCGATCACCCGCGGGTCGGCCAGCACTTTCTGGTGCCCGCCTTGCTCCAGTCGCAGCAGGCGGCTGTCGAACCAGGCCTCGTGAATGGCTTGCGAGGCTCTGACCGGCACAAAGGTGTCGTCTTCGGCGTGCACGATCAAACCGGGGATATTCATCTGGTAGTGAGCCACGTCCAGGTGTTTGAGCGGCATGCCGAAGGTCAATTCGACTTCCTGGATAAACGCCGAGCGCGCCCGTGGCGGCAACCCGACCATGCCGGCGAACCCGCGCAGCACATCGAGAAAGCGCGAAGGCGCCGCAATGCTCACCAGCGCCTCGGTGCGCAGGCCCAGTTGCACCGCCAGCATCGCGCTGGCACCGCCCATGGAATGCCCCACCACCGCGTGCAACGGCGGCAACTCAGCGGCGGCGTCGAGCATGGCGCGGGCGAACAGCAGCACATGCGCCTCGCGCCCCGGTGAACGGCCATGGGCCGGGCCGTCCAGGGCAATCACCGAATAGCCGTCATCCACCAACGCCGTGATCAGGCTGGCGAACTGCGTGGGCCGCCCTTCCCAGCCGTGCATCAGCAGCACGGCGGGGCCCTGGCCCCAACGCAACGCCGACAAGCCGAAACGCAAGGTGATGCGCTCCGATTGCGCCAACAGCGGCAACTCCCAGTCGCGCGGCGGCAGAGTGCGTGGCGTCATGAAGGTACGGCGCAACTTGCTGGCCACCAGGTGCGGCGCCACGCGGCCGACGGTGCCATTAAAGCCTCGAATCCAGGTCAACGCGCCCATCAGGCGACTCCTTTTTCAGCGCACCGCCGATTTGGCCGCGCGCAACACGCGGTCCGACAACTCGCCCGGCCCGAGCGCGCGAGCCAAAGCCAGGCCGCCAATCATCAAGGCCATATCCGCCAGGGCTTTGTCGGTGTCCTCAGGGCTGGCGGCCAACTGCGCGGCCATCAGCTCCGTGTGCTCGTTGAGCGCCTGGCGGAACTCATCCGGCAAGCGGCTCATCTCGCCCACGGTGGCTGGTATCGGGCAGGCCTGGTCCGTGGAGTCACGGTGCTTGCGCGACAGATAAAACGCCGCCACCAGGCCTCTGCGCTCTTCACCGGTGAGTTGCGCGTCCATGTCGTCAATCGACGCGCGCCGCCGGGCGAGCAACTGGGTGAAGGCCTCCAGCATCAACGCGTCCTTGCTTTCAAAGTGCGCGTAGAAACCGCCGACCGTAAGCCCCGCCGCGCCCATGACTTCGCCGACACTCGGTTCGGCCGGGCCGCGCTGGATCAACGCCGCGCTGGCAGCCTGCAAAATGCGTTCGCGGGTTTGCGCTTTTTTATCGCTCATCGTTGCCTCCGTCTCTCATGGGTTGAATATTATTACCATAATAATATTTCGCAAGCCACCCGCATGACCGCTCGTCCGAGCAGCACAGATCACATCAAGGGAATAAATCGCTCGCCCCAGCCGTTCTCATTGCAATGAACTGCACATCGGAGAGAACGACATGGCCTGGCGGCAGCAAAACCAGAACTGCGCGTGGGTAGCCGGAGAAGCCCCCTACGTGTTCGCCAACGAGTACACCGCGAACTTCATCAGCGGCTTTCGCACGGTGCTGATCGCCAAGGTTGAAGGCGAAGGCGTGGGCAACCAGCCGTTTGGCAAATTCTTCAACGACGCCGACGGGCATGCCGAGGCCAACTTCCTGGAGGCCCTGCGTGCCAATGACTGGGTATTCGATGCGGGGTATCAGGAGATCGTGGTGAGCATCAACAACTCACCGTGTCGGCAATGCTGCGTGCTGTTCAAGCAGTTCATGGAAGACATCCTGCTGCGCTTTCCAAACACCCGGCTGGTGATTGAAACCGCGAATATCTACCACCCCAACGACGAAATAGACCAGGGCTGCCTGCGTGCGATTTCACGCTTGCCCGGCATTCGCGTCGAAATGTGGAACGTCGCGCTGGAGAATGCCCAGAACAGAGGCCCACAGGTTGATCAGCAAAAAGAGCTGGCGCGCATCAACAAATCCCTGCGCACCGCCAACGTGGTACGCAGGATGCCGTAAACGGCTGCGCGAAAACCCAAACGCCAGACAAACAAAAGGGCCATTCAATAATTGAATGACCCTTAAAAATCCCGCAGAGCGGGTAATCGTGGCGTCCCCTAGGGGACTCGAACCCCTGTTACCGCCGTGAAAGGGCGGTGTCCTAGGCCACTAGACGAAGGGGACACAAACCTTCTATACAACTAACCAGCGCTGAGAGCTGATCGATTCAAGGACGGTGTGGCCAGACCTTGAACCTGTAAATTGGTGGAGCTAAACGGGATCGAACCGTTGACCTCTTGCATGCCATGCAAGCGCTCTCCCAGCTGAGCTATAGCCCCGGATTTTTCGTCTCGCGACGCAGCAGACCTTTCGAGCTGCTTGTTGAAACTGGCGTCCCCTAGGGGACTCGAACCCCTGTTACCGCCGTGAAAGGGCGGTGTCCTAGGCCACTAGACGAAGGGGACAAAACCTTCTGTACATCTGATCAGCGCTGAGAGCTGATCAATTCAAGGACGGTGTGGCCAGACCTTGAACCTGTAAATTGGTGGAGCTAAACGGGATCGAACCGTTGACCTCTTGCATGCCATGCAAGCGCTCTCCCAGCTGAGCTATAGCCCCTCATCGGTGAGGACGGGGCGAATCTTAATGGCGGTTTGGAAACGTGTCAAATTTATTTTCAACTATTTCCAAAATTTTTTGCCGGGATAACAATCACTTACCGACGAAACCCCGGAAAACCGGGGTTTCGTCGTAACAACAGCCGACTTAAGCGATAGCGCCCAGCAGCTTTTCCCACTCTTTGTTTTCTTTCTTCGACACACCACCAAGCAAATCAAGGGCTTGGCGCAGACGGAAACGCGTCAGGTCCGGGCCGAGAATTTCCATCGCATCCAGTACCGACACCGAACTGGCCTGCCCGGTGATCGCTGCAAACATCAGAGGCATGGCATCGCGCAGTTTCAGCTCAAGGGACTCGACCACCGCCTGAATCGTCGCAGTGATTGCATCCTTCTCCCACTGACGCAGGCTTTCGAGCTTCCACAGGATCAATTGCATCAGTTGGCGAACCTGATCGCCCGAGAGCTTCTTGGACTCAAACAACGTGGCATCCGGGTTCACGCCACCGGCAAAGAAGAAGCTGGCCAACGGAGCAACCTGGCTGAACGTCTCCACCCTGCCCTGCACCAACGGCGCGATCTTCATCATGTACTCGGGGTTCAACGCCCACTGCTGCACACGGCTGGCGAATTCTTCTACCGGCAGGTCACGCAGCCACTGGCCGTTGAGCCACGACAGCTTCTCGATATCGAAAATCGGCCCGCCCAGGGATACGCGGGACAGGTCGAAGTTGTCGACCATTTCCTGCAGCGAGAACTTCTCACGCTCGTCCGGCATCGACCAGCCCATGCGGCCCAGGTAGTTGAGCATCGCTTCGGGCATGAAGCCCATGCGCTCGTAGAACGTCACCGAGGTCGGGTTCTTGCGCTTGGACAGCTTGCTCTTGTCCGGGTTACGCAGCAGCGGCATGTAGCATAGCTGCGGCTGTTCCCAGCCGAAGTATTCGTAGAGCAGGATCAGTTTCGGCGCCGACGGCAGCCATTCTTCGCCGCGCAGCACGTGGGTGATGCCCATCAGGTGGTCGTCGACCACGTTGGCCAGGAAGTACGTCGGCAGGCCGTCGGTCTTCATCAACACCTGCATGTCCATGCGGTCCCACGGAATTTCGACGTCACCGCGCAGCATGTCCGGCACCACGCACACGCCTTCGCTCGGCACTTTCATGCGGATCACGTGAGGCTCACCGGCAGCCAGGCGCTGGGCCACTTCTTCTTTGGACAGCAGCAGCGCACGGCCGTCGTAACGCGGGGTTTCGCCACGGGCCTGTTGCTCGGCACGCATCTGGTCGAGTTCTTCGGCGGTGCAGAAGCACGGGAACGCATGGCCCATGTCGACCAATTGCTGGGTGTACTGCTTGTAGATGTCGCTGCGCTCGCTCTGACGATACGGGCCGTGCGGGCCGCCGACGTCCGGGCCTTCGGCCCAGGTGATGCCCAGCCAGCGCAAGGCATCGAAAATCTGCTGTTCCGACTCACGGGTCGAACGCAGTTGATCGGTGTCTTCGATCCGCAGGATGAATTCACCGCCGTGCTGCTTGGCAAAGCAGTAGTTGAACAGGGCGATGTAAGCAGTGCCGACGTGGGGATCCCCAGTAGGCGATGGCGCAATGCGCGTGCGGACGGTGGTCATGGCAGGTCTCGAATGGGCGATATAACTGAAAATTGAAACAAGGGGCGAATGGTAACAGCCTGGGGTGGTTGGGCTCCAGCGTGGGTGATTCTGGTGGACCGCGGTGCCGCCATTCGCGAGCAAGCCCGCTCCCACATTCGACCGCATTCTCATGCTGGAAATCGGTCAACTGTGGGAGCTGGCTTGCCTGCGATGAGGCCACTACCGTCAGCGCAAAATCAAACAGCCAGCAACCGCTCGCGCAATTTGCCGATCTCGTCGCGCATCTGCGCCGCCGCTTCAAACTCAAGGTCGCGCGCCAGCTGGTACATCTTCTCTTCCAACTGCCGGATACGCTTGGTGATCTCACTCGGCGAGCGCAATTCGTTCTCGTACTTGGCGCTTTCTTCAGCGGCCTTGGCCATGCCTTTGCGCTTCTTGCTGCGCGAGCCGGGTACGGTGGCGCCTTCCATGATGTCGGCGACGTCCTTGAACACGCCTTTGGGGATGATGCCGTTCTCCAGGTTGAACGCGATCTGCTTGTCACGGCGACGTTCGGTCTCGCCAATCGCGCGTTCCATGGAGCCGGTGATACGGTCCGCGTACAGAATCGCCCGGCCATTGAGGTTACGCGCCGCCCGGCCGATGGTCTGGATCAGCGAGCGCTCGGAGCGCAGGAAGCCTTCCTTGTCGGCGTCCAGAATCGCCACCAGCGACACCTCCGGCATGTCCAACCCTTCACGCAACAGGTTGATGCCCACCAGCACATCAAAGGTGCCCAGGCGCAGGTCGCGGATGATCTCGACGCGCTCCACGGTGTCGATGTCCGAGTGCAAATAGCGCACGCGCACGCCATGGTCGGCCAGGTAATCGGTCAAATCTTCGGACATGCGCTTGGTCAGCGTGGTCACCAGCACCCGCTCTTCCAGGGCCACGCGCTTGGTGATTTCCGACAGTAAGTCATCGACCTGGGTCAGCGCCGGGCGGATTTCGATTTGTGGGTCCACAAGGCCTGTCGGGCGCACCAGTTGCTCAATCACGCGGCCCGCGTGTTCAGCTTCGTAGTTACCTGGCGTGGCCGAGACGAAGATCGTCTGCGGGCTGATGCTTTCAAACTCGTCGAAACGCATCGGCCGGTTGTCCAGTGCCGACGGCAGGCGGAAACCGTATTCCACCAAGGTTTCCTTACGCGAGCGGTCACCTTTGTACATCGCGCCCACCTGCGGCACGCTGACGTGGGACTCGTCGATCACCAGCAAGGCGTCATCCGGCAGGTAATCGAACAAGGTGGGCGGCGCCTGCCCGGATTCGCGACCCGAGAGGTAGCGCGAGTAGTTTTCGATGCCGTTGCAGTAACCCAGCTCCAGAATCATTTCCAGGTCGAACCGCGTGCGCTGCTCCAGGCGCTGGGCCTCCACCAGCTTGTTGTTGGCGCGCAGGTAATCCAGGCGCTCCACCAGTTCGGCCTTGATGCCTTCGATGGCGCCCATCAGTGTTTCGCGCGGCGTTACGTAGTGGCTTTTGGGGTAGAAGGTGAAGCGCGGCAGCTTGCGAATCACCTCACCGGTCAACGGGTCGAAGGCCGACAGGCTTTCGACTTCATCGTCGAACAGCTCGATGCGAATCGCTTCCAGGTCGGATTCGGCCGGGTAGATGTCGATCACATCGCCGCGCACACGGAAGGTGGCGCGGGCAAAGTCCATGTCATTGCGGGTGTACTGCAAGCTCGTCAGGCGCCGCAGCAGCTCGCGCTGGTCGAGTTTGTCGCCACGATCGACGTGCAGCACCATCTTCAAATAGGTTTCCGGGCTACCCAGGCCGTAGATGCACGACACCGTGGTGACGATGATCGCGTCCTTGCGTTCCAGCAGCGCCTTGGTCGCCGACAACCGCATCTGCTCGATGTGGTCGTTGATCGACGCGTCCTTCTCGATGAAGGTGTCAGAGGATGGCACGTAGGCTTCGGGTTGGTAGTAGTCGTAGTAGGAAACGAAGTACTCCACCGCGTTGTTCGGGAAAAACGCCTTGAACTCGCCATACAGCTGGGCGGCCAGGGTTTTGTTCGGCGCCAGCACCAGGGTCGGGCGATTGGTCTGCGCAATCACATTGGCAATGCTGAAGGTCTTGCCTGAACCGGTCACCCCAAGCAGCGTCTGGTGCGCCAGGCCGGCTTCAATGCCTTCAACCATCAGGCGAATGGCTTCGGGTTGATCGCCGGCGGGTTCAAAGCGGGTGACGAGCTGGAAATCCGACATAACGTACCTCGTGTAGTCACCCCAGACTCGAAACCGCCAGGGACGAAAAAGCTCAGCAACCCGCGAATAGTCAACGCAGGTTGCAGGAAAAAACCATGATAGCTGTAGAAGTGGAGGCGAATGTGACGGGTTTCAAGGCAATCGTCCTACCTGCCGTCGCCGCCCCATGTTGCAATAAGACTAACGGTCGGCAAATAAACCGAAAAACTTGGCCGAAAAGCCGTTTCGGTTGTCGCCCTGAGCCTGGATGGCCTCTATACTAGCTCCCCGTTTGTGCACCGCTCTAGTGCATTCGGCTGGAGCGCGACACGTCCCTCCATTCCCCCATAGAGCTGCCGCAAAAATGAGCCTGTTCTCCGCTGTCGAAATGGCACCACGCGATCCAATCCTGGGCCTCAACGAAGCATTCAACGCCGACACACGAACCACCAAGGTCAACCTTGGCGTGGGCGTTTACTGCAACGAGGAGGGGAAGATTCCACTCTTGCGTGCCGTTGCCGAAGCGGAAGCCATTCGCGTGGCGCAACACGCCGCCCGTGGCTACTTGCCGATCGACGGCATCGTTGCCTACGACCAGGCCGTGCAAAAGCTGCTGTTCGGCGCCGACTCGCCCCTGCTCAGCGCTGGCCGTGTGATCACCGCGCAAGCCGTCGGCGGCACCGGCGCGCTGAAGATCGGCGCCGACTTCCTCAAGCAACTGCTGCCCAACGCCGTGGTTGCCATCAGCGACCCGAGCTGGGAAAACCACCAGGCGCTGTTCGAAAAAGCCGGCTTCCCGGTGCAAACCTACCGCTACTACGACGCCGCCACCCACGACGTCAACCGTGCCGGCCTGCTCGAAGACCTCAACGCCCTGCCGCCACAGTCCATCGTGGTGCTGCACGCCTGCTGCCACAACCCGACCGGCGTCGACCTGAGCCCGGCCGACTGGCAAAACGTGCTGGACGTGGTCAAGGCAAAGAACCTGGTGCCGTTCCTCGACATGGCCTACCAGGGCTTTGGCGATGGCATCCACGAAGACGCCGCAGCCGTGCGCCTGTTTGCTGAGTCGGGCCTGACCTTCTTTGTGTCCAGCTCGTTCTCCAAGTCGTTCTCGCTGTACGGCGAACGCGTAGGTGCGCTGTCGATCGTCAGCGAATCCAAGGAAGAAAGCGCGCGCATCCTGTCCCAGGTCAAGCGCGTAATCCGCACCAACTATTCCAACCCGCCGACCCACGGCGCGGCGATTGTGGCGGCGGTGCTGAACAACCCTGAGCTGCGCGCCCAGTGGGAAGCGGAACTGGCCGAAATGCGCCTGCGCATCCGTGGCATGCGTGAGCAGATGGTGGCTGAACTGGCCAAGGCTGCCCCAGGTCACGACTTCAGCTTCGTTGGCCGCCAGCGTGGGATGTTCTCCTACTCCGGCCTGACCGTGGAGCAAGTCACCCGCCTGCGTACCGAGTTTGGTATCTACGCGCTCGACACCGGCCGCATCTGCGTAGCGGCGCTGAACCAGTCCAACATTGGTGCAGTGACCAAAGCGATTGTTCAGGTGCTGTAAGCCTGCAACGGTTGTGACAAAGGGGAAGTCATTCAATGGCTTCCCCTTTTTTGTCGCCAGCAGGCTTCCCGTGGCAAACAGGCCTCCTGTGGCGAGCGGGCTTGCCCCGCGTTGGGCTGCGAAGCAGCTCCATAAAGCCCCCCCGTGAACTTACTGAAAGAACCCGGTGCCTGAACAAGGGGCCACTGCGCAGCCCAACGCGGGGCAAGCCCGCTCGCCACAAGAGGAAAACCTCGCTGCTTGCCGCGACCAGCCCTAGACTGAACCCCAACTGCCCCTTTGCTGTGAGAGCCTTATGAGAAACGACGACCTGGACCTGCGTGCCGACCGCGACGAACTGCATGACTTCACCCCGCGCGCGCCGCAAGCCAAGCGCCAGAAAAGCCTGGTGCTGCAAGTGGCACTGGGTGTGTTCCTCGGTGGCCTGGCTCTTTGGTTGGTGCAACTGGGCGCCACGGCCATCATGGCAAAACTCGCCATGGGCACCCTGCAATTTGGCGGCTGAAAACACGATCAACCGGTGGGAGCTGGCAGGCCTGCGATGGCGTCAGCCCAGCCTGCACGGCCTTGGCTGATACACCGCCATCGTAGGCCAGCCAGCTCCCACATTAGATCTAAGTGGCTACCAGACCACGTTCCTCCAACAGCTTCACAAAACTGTTCAAGCTCTGCGACACCGTGCCCCGGCGCCAGATCAGCCAGGTATTGAGGATGCGGAACGCGTCGCTCAGCGGCCACACACTCACCGCCGTGAACCCTGGCATGCTCTCCAGCATGCTGCGCGGCATCAGCGCCAGGCCGGCCCCGGCACTGACGCAGGCGAGCATGCCGTGATAAGACTCCATTTCAAAGATCTTGCCCGGCACCGCGCCATCCTGTGAGAACCAGCGCTCGAAGTGATGGCGATACGAGCAGTTCGAGCGAAACGTATAGATGCTCTCCCCCGCCACATCCTGCCCGCGCGTGATCGGCGCATGGTGCAGCGGCGCAATGACCACCATCTCCTCCTCAAACACCGGCACGCCTTCCAGCGTGGCATGCAGCACCGGCCCGTCGACAAACGCGGCCGCCAGGCGTCCCGACAACACGCCCTCGATCATCGTGCCGGACGGCCCGGTGCTCAGGTCCAGCTCAACCTTGGCGTGCTTCTGGTTATACGCCGCGAGCAACGCCGGAATGCGCACCGCCGCCGTGCTCTCCAGCGAACCCAGCGCAAACGCGCCCTGGGGCTCCTCCCCCGCCACCGTGGCGCGGGCTTCCTGCACCAGATCAAGAATGCGCCGCGTGTAGCCGAGGAAATTCCACCCGGCCGGCGACAGGCGCAGGCGGCTCTTCTCACGGATAAACAACTCAACGCCCAGGTCCTGCTCCAGTTGCTTGATGCGCGTGGTCAGGTTCGACGGCACGCGATGAATCAACTGCGCGGCGGCGCTGATGCTGCCTTGCTCGGCAACGGCCTTGAAGATTTCCAGCTGCACCAGGTCCAAGTCATTCTCCAATCGTGAATGTATTGCTTAATATTATTCAGTTTCCAGAAAACATGCAGCCCCGTAGGCTGAACCCATCCACTCATTCAGCCGGACGGTGCCATGAACGCTATCACTCACCAGACTCACGCCTTGTCGATCAACCCCGCCACTGGCGAAACAGTTGGCAGCTACCCTTACGAAACCGAGGCGCAGTTGGACGCGGCGCTTAATCGCGCCACTGAGGCCTTCCGCACCTGGCGCCGCCAACCAGTAAGCCAGCGCGCCGAGTTGTTGCTGGCCCTGGCCGCTGCGTTGCGTGAGCAAGCCGAAGACATGGCGCAGATGATCACCCTGGAAATGGGCAAACCCATCGCCCAGGCCCGCGCCGAAATCGAAAAATGCGCGCAACTCAGCGAATGGTATGCCGCCCACGGCCCGGCCATGCTCGCCCCGGAGCCCACGCTGGTGGACAACGGCAGCGCCCAGATCGAATACCGCCCACTGGGCCCGATCCTCGCCGTCATGCCGTGGAACTTCCCGGTCTGGCAAGTGCTGCGCGGCGCCGTGCCGACCCTGCTCGCCGGCAACACCTACGTGCTCAAACATGCACCCAACGTGATGGGCAGCGCCTACCTGATGAAGGCGGCGTTTCAAAAAGCCGGCTTCGCCGATGGCCTGTTTGAAGTGGCCAACGTGACCAACGACGGCGTGTCCAAGGCCATCGCCGACCCACGCATCGCCGCGGTCACCCTCACCGGCAGCGTGCGCGCCGGCGCCGCCATCGGCTCTCAGGCCGGCGCCGCGCTGAAGAAATGCGTGCTGGAACTGGGCGGCTCCGACCCGTTCATCGTGCTCAACGACGCCGACCTCGACGCCGCCGTCCAGGCCGCCGTGATCGGGCGTTTCCAGAACAGCGGCCAAGTCTGCGCTGCCGCCAAGCGCCTGATCATCGAAGAAGGTGTGGTGCAAGCCTTTACCGCCAAATTCCTCGCTGCCAGCCGCGCCCTGGTGATGGGCGCCCCGACCGACACCAGCACCTACGTCGGCCCAATGGCCCGCTTCGACCTGCGCGACGAACTGCACGGCCAGGTGCAGGCCACGTTGGAAGAAGGCGCAACCCTGCTGCTGGGCGGCAACAAAGTCGCCGGTGCCGGCAACTACTACGAACCGACCGTGCTGGCCGACGTCACCGACCAGATGACCTCGTTCAAACAGGAACTGTTCGGCCCCGTGGCCTCGATCATCACCGCCCGCGATGCCGACCACGCCGTGGCCCTGGCCAACGACAGCGAGTTCGGCCTCACAGCAAGCATCTTCACCACCGACGCGGCGAAGGCACGGGATATCACCAACCAGCTGGAAACTGGCGCAGTATTCGTCAACTCGTTCAGCGTGTCCGACCCGCGCGTAGCGTTTGGCGGAGTGAAAAAGAGTGGGTTTGGGCGCGAACTGTCCCACTTTGGCGTACGTGAATTCTGCAACGTACAGACCGTATGGCTGGATCGCAAATAAAACAGGCAACACCCTCCAACTGTGGGAGCTGGCTTGCTCGCGAAGGCGGTGTCTCAGTTGGCAAATTTGCCGACTGACAGACTGCATTCGCGAGCAAGCCCGCTCCCACCTTTGATTTGCGGTGTTTGTGGCCGTGCGTGAATTCTGCAACGCACAGACCGTGTGGCTGGATCGCAACTAAAACAGGCAACCCCCCATCAACTGTGGGAGCTGGCTTGCCTGCGATAGCGGTGGATCAGTGACAACTCTTTGGCTGACACGCTGCAATCGCAGGCAAGCCAGCTCCCACCTTTGATCTTCGGTGTTTGTAGCCGCGCGTGAATTCTGCAACGCGCAGACCGTGTGGCTGGTTCGCAAATAGAACAGGCAACACCCTTCAACTGTGGGAGCGGGCTTGCTCGCGAAGGCGGTGTATCCGTTGGCAAATTTGTCGACTGACAGACTGCATTCGCGAGCAAGCCCGCTCCCACCTTTGATTTGCGGTGCTTGTGGCCGTGCGTGAACTCTGCAACGCACAGCCCGTGTGGCTGGATCGCAAATAAAACAGGCAACCCCCTTCAACGGTGGGAGCTGGCTTGCCTGCGATAGCGGTGGATCAGTGACAACTCCTTGGCTGACACACTGCAATCGCAGGCAAGCCCGCTCCCACCTTTGATCTGCGGAGTGTGTAGCCGTGCGTGAATTCTGCAACGCGCAGACCGTGTGGCTGGTTCGCAAATAGAACAGGCAACACCCTTCAACTGTGGGAGCGGGCTTGCTCGCGAAGGCGGTGCTTCAGTTGGCAAATTTGTCGACTGACAGACTGCATTCGCGAGCAAGCCCGCGCCCACTCAAACCCGCTCCCACCTTTGATCTGCGGTGTTTGTGGATTAGTCCACAGTGACCTTTCCGGTTGAAAACTCGACCTTCAAATTAAGCCTCCCTTCATTCACCAACCACGGCCGAATCGAAAACCTGCGCGCGCCGCACTGATGCATCGGGTCTTGCGCGGCAATGGCCTTGGCATGCTCAAGCGACGTTGCACGAATCACAAACATGCCGTCGCCGTCCCAATACTGCTCATTTTCACTCCAATGCGGCCCGGCAGCGACGAGGATACCGTCGCGCTCGATCTGGCATTGATGCTCAAGGTGAATCGGCAGGTTCTGCATCACCGGGCCAAGCCCATCCGTCGGGGTCGAAAACACCACATAGAACTGCTTTTGCAGCATGCCCTTACTCGCTTCCAGCACTTGCTGGCGCGTTACCCGGTTTGTTTGCATGGGTTTACCTGTAGGAATATCGACGTAGTAGCGCAGGCGTGTTGGCACCGCGTGTCGTGGAGCATTCCCTATCCGTCAGGGCAAGCAGTAGGCCGGTCGCAGGCATAAACCTTATGCCGGGCAGGAATACACGAGTCAGCCGTTCAACAACGGCAGCGTCACCACAAACTCACTGCCCTTGCCCTTGCCCGCGCTTTTGGCGGTGACCTTGCCGCCATGTGCTTCAACCAGCTCGCGCACCACCGTGAGCCCGATCCCCAAGCCCGAGCCGTTGAAGCCGATGGCGTGTTCATCCTGCACGTAAGGGTCAAAGATCAGCGGCAGCGCCTTGGCTGAAACGCCGATGCCGTTGTCACAAATGCTGATCCTCAGCGCGTCCGTCGCGGTCACAGACAGCACAATCGAGCCACCCACCGGCGTGTACTTGGCCGCGTTGGCCAGCAGGTTGTGCAGAATCTGCGCAAGGCGCCCGGGGTCTGCGCTCACCATCAGTTGGCCGTCAGGCAGGTGGGCATCAAATTGCTGTCTTTTCGCCCGCATCACCGGGCCGCAGGCATCAATGGCACTTCTAAGGATCTGCAGCATGTCCACATCGCGTCGATCGATGCGCAGCTTGCCGGTGCTGACGCGGGACACGTCCAGCAAGTCGTCGACCAACTGTGAAATATGCTGCACCTGACCTTCAATCAGCGCACGCATGCGCGGCAGCTGGTCGCTGGGCATGCGAACCATGCGCTCGGCGATCATGCTGATCGGCGTCAATGGGTTGCGCAGCTCATGCGCCACCATCGCCAGGATGCTTTTCTGCTGACTCAACGCGCGCTCGGCCGTGGCTTGCAGGTCTTGCGCACTGAGGGCCGCGATCACCAGTTGCGCATTCGCCTCGCGAAGCTCCTGGTACAGGCGTTGTTCCTCCATGGGCGGCGGGCTGGCGGCGTCCGACTGCGCAAGGAGAATCGCCAGCACCAACTGCTGGTTAGCTTCAATCACCTGCTCGACGTGCTGGGTATCCACCAGACGGCTGCTGGCGTCAGTCAGTTGCTGCTGCAGCGCCGCGAGCGCCGCACGCGCCTCAACGGTTTTTTGGCCAATCAGGAACAGCTCGTGAGCCGCCGTGGTCAGCTCACTTTCATGCTTACCGTCGCCGTCACTCATGAGTCGGGCTCACACATGTTTGGTTTTCGCCGAAACCTGCCGGGTCGGGTGCCCACCCAGCAACCCTTCCTGTTCCGGCAGCATGTCGCGAATCTGCAGGCCGTTATCGTCGATGTGGTACTGGCGCAGTTGGTCGGAGTGGGCGCTGGCGCGCACCTTGACCACGGCCATGATGCGCAGTAACCGGCTCTGCACCTCGATATAGCGCTGCACGATGATCGCGTCGGTCAGAAACGCCGTGCCGTAAGGGCTGAAGCGCAGGTCGGTGTAACGGTCTTCCAGCTCCGAGGTCATCAACACGCTGACCCCAACGGCAGTCAGCGCCGTCACCATGCGTGACAGCGACTCGCGAAAATCCGCACGGAAGGTAGGCGCCAACGCCAGTTCAAAGCCTGACAGCGAGTCAATCACTACACGGGTGGCGTTCAACCGGCTGATTTCACCGAGCAGCAGCTGCACGATTTCGTCGATGGACAGGTCCGGCGCGCGGCTGTCCACCAGGCCCACTTTCCCGCTCTTGATCAACTCGGCCAATTGCGGGTTCTGCGAATGGTTGGGCCGTTGCTCGAACGCCGCAATCACCCCGGTTTCACCGTTGCGCGCGCCTTCAGCGAGGAAGGTCGCCGCCAGGATGCTCTTGCCCGAGCCGGACGGGCCGGCCACCAATAGCGAATAACCCCGAGGCAGGCCGCCGCCGAGCATCTCATCGAGCGCCGGCACGCCCATTTTCAGACGGGTGATCGGGAACGTCGACGGCGCTTCAACCAGACGGTTGACGGCGGCCGGCGGGAACACCTTGACCCCCGAGGTGGCAATACGAAAGGTGTGCAGCCCCGGCAACGTCGGTTGGCCGCGCATCTTCATGATTTCCATCTTGCGCACCATCGAATTACGCTCAACGCTCTGGCGCAGCCAGATCAGGCCATCGGCCACGGTGAAAATCGGATTGGTGTCGGTCTCGGTGAAGTATTCGCCGATCAGGAAGGTGGTCGCCTGCCACGTGGTCATCAACATGCCCAATTGCTGGATGAACTGCGGCAAGTTGTTGTTCGGGTTGTGCTGGGTCTGGCTGGCCAGCACCACGGAGCGGAACGAATCGACAAACACCAGCGACGGTGAATGCGCCTCCACCTCGCTGACAATGCGCCGCAATACCTCGTCCAGGTCGCCCGCCAGGGTGTCGTCGGCCAGGTTGATATAACGAATCGACCGGTTAATGGCGGCGGCGTCGAAAAAATCGAATTGCTGCTGGTAGCGCAGCATCTTCAGCGGCGGCTCACCGAGCACGGTAAAGAACAGCGCCGGGCGCTCCGGCGTGGCCAGGGCGAACATCATTTGGTGCGCGAGGGTGGTTTTGCCGCAGCCTGGCGGGCCGGCGATCAGGTTGAACGAAAACTCCGGCAGGCCACCGCCCAGGACCTCGTCCAGTCCTGGCACACCCGTGGCCAGACGGTTGATAGTCACTTTGGTGCTCATGGCGAAATTTCCTGCGAAGAGGTGTCGCTCGAAGGGGGCTGCCACACGCCAACCAGCAGACGTGCGGTGAGTGAAGGCCCGATCAGCGTGGTCAGAAGCTCGTAGAGGGTAGTCAGCAACACCTCACCGAAAAACAGCGCATCGGTTTCGTTCTGCTCGACGAGTACGGATTTGAGGGCAATCAAGTCCATCGCGGCCGGCACCCTGTCAAAGGTGGCGGCCAGGCGTGGATGGGTCGAGACGCACAGATGGAAGCTGCGACGGTACAGCGCGGCAACGCCTTGCTGGCCGATGATGGGCGCCAGTGCTGCGCCCACATCCTGCAAAATCGAAACAATCGCCGCGGCGATGCTTGCAGTGTCAGCCTGCGGACCAACACGGTGCGCCAGAGAAGCTACGATCCGGCGGCTCTCTTCGCTAAGCGTGGGCATGTCTGACTAATATCTGATGAACAGAGACCGATGGTACACCCTATATCCGGAGATAGAGACCCCGGCGGCCTGCCAATTGCGCATGGACAGGCTCCCCCTTGCGGGCATGATCGACTACCATAACGCGCCGGTTCCCACACGGGACTAATAGGGAATCCGAAGCGCGTTCATTGCGCCAATCGGAACTGCCCCCGCAACTGTAGGTGCTGAGCCTGCTCCACATCGCCACTGGGCATTGCCCGGGAAGGTCGGAGCGTGGCGACGACGCATCAGTCAGGAGACCTGCCGGCCCAGCAAAATCACTAACCGGCGGGGTGTCCGGGAAGTACCTCCGCGCCCTGCGATGCCCGCAGCGCTACAGGGTGTATTTCCGAGCCGTACCTCCCCAGTTCCACGTACGGTTTACCCGGAGATTGCCCGATGCTGCCACGCGTTACTGCCCTGATCACCGCCCTGGGCTTTTGTGCCCTGGCCCAAGCGGCGCCCACTCACTACCCGCTGACGGTGCAGAACTGCGGCAGCACCCTGACCTTTGAGCAGGCGCCTGCGCGCACGGTGACCATCGGCCAGGCCGCCACCGAAATGCTCTACGCCCTGGGCGTCGGCGACAAAGTGGTCGGCACCTCGCTGTGGTTCAACAACGTATTACCCCAATTCAGGGCGCAGAACGACGCCATTGAGCGCCTGGCCAACAACGAACCCAGCTTCGAAGCGGTGATCGCCAAGCGCCCGCAGCTGGTGGCCGCCGAGCTGGAATGGGTAGTGGGCCCGCAAGGTGTGGTCGGCACCCGCGAGCAGTTTCACGAGCTGAAAATCCCCACCTACCTGCTGCCCTCCGACTGCGAAGCCAAGGACAACCTGGTGGGCGCCGACGGCACGCGGCTGGAGCCGTTTCGCGTCGAGACCGTCTATAAGAGCATCAGCCAACTGGCCGAGATTTTCGACGTACAGGCGCGCGGCCAACAATTGAACGACGAACTCAAGGCGCGCTTGGCCAAATCCATCGCCACCGCCCACAGCAAAGGCCTCAAGCAGGCCAGCGCATTGGTGTGGTTCTCCAGCTCGGAAATGGCCAGCGACCCGTACGTGGCCGGCCACAAGGGCGTGCCCGAATTCATGCTCCAAACCCTGGGCCTGCACAACGTGGTGCAGTCCGATGAAGAGTGGCCCGCCGTCGGCTGGGAGACCATCGCCAAGGCCAACCCGACCTTCCTGGTGATCGCGCGCATGGACCGGCGCCGCTACCCCGCCGACGACCATGAAAAGAAACTCGCCTTCCTGCGCAGTGACCCGGTGACGCGCAACATGGACGCGGTGAAAAACAACCGCATCATCATCCTCGACGCTCTGGCATTGCAGGCCAGCGTGCGCACGTTCGATGGCCTGGAACAGCTGGCCGCCGCCATCGACGGCTACGACCTGCGCAAATGATGCGTACCCTTCTCGCCCTGGCGCTGCTGTTGCTCGCCGTGCTCGCCGGCGTGGCCATCGGCGAAACCGCCATCGCGCCGCAGGTGGTGTTGCAGGTGCTTGCCAACAAACTGTGGGCAGCCGGTTACGCGCTCGACCCGATCGACGAAGGCGTGGTGTGGAACTACCGCCTGACCCGCGCCCTGGTCGCCGCAGCGTGCGGTGCCGGGTTGGCCACGTGCGGGGTGATCTTGCAGTCGTTGTTGCGTAACCCGTTGGCCGATCCTTATCTGCTGGGCATCAGCGCCGGCGCCTCGACCGGCGCGGTATTGGTGGCGCTGATCGGCGTCGGCGGCGGGCTGGTTTCGCTGTCGGCAGGCGCGTTTGTCGGCGCCATGGCGGCCTTTGCACTGGTGATTCTGCTGGCGCGCGCCAGCGGCTCGGCGAGCGGCACCGGCCAGATCATCCTCGCCGGCATCGCCGGGTCACAGCTGTTCAACGCCCTCACCGCGTTCCTGATCACCAAGTCCGCCAGCTCCGAGCAGGCACGCGGCATCATGTTCTGGCTGCTGGGCAACCTCAGCGGGGTGCGCTGGCCGTCGGTGTGGCTGGCGGTGCCGGTGACCGTCGCAGGCCTGGCGGTGTGCCTGTGGCACCGCCGCGCGCTGGACGCCTTCACCTTCGGCACCGACTCGGCGGCCTCGCTGGGCATTCCAGTGCGCCGGGTGCAGTTTGTGCTGGTGGGCTGCGCGGCGCTGGTGACGGCGGTGATGGTGTCGATTGTCGGCTCCATTGGCTTTGTCGGGCTGGTGATTCCGCATGCCGTGCGCCTGCTGGTCGGTACCGGGCATTCACGGCTACTGCCGGCCAGCGCCTTGGGCGGTGCGCTGTTTTTGATCGCCGCCGACGTGCTCTCGCGCACGCTGATCAAGGGCCAGGTGATTCCGGTCGGCGTGGTCACCGCGCTGGTCGGCGCGCCGGTGTTTGCGCTGATCCTGATCGGCCGGAGAAATGCGCGATGACGGTGCTCAGTTGCACAGCGCTGGGGTTCAAAGTGCGCGATGCCGAGTTGCTGCGCGATATCCACTTGGACGTTCAGCAAGGTGAAACCTTGGGCATTGTCGGGCCGAATGGTTCCGGCAAGTCCACCCTGCTCAAACTGCTGGCCGGTTTGCGTGCACCGGCGTCCGGTGAAGTGCTGTTGGGCGGCCAGCACTTGGGCCGCCTATCCCGGCGCGCCATCGCGCAGCAACTGGCCGTGGTGGAGCAGCAGGCTGATACCGACGATGCCATCCGCGTGTTCGACGCCGTGGCGCTGGGCCGCACGCCCTGGCTGTCGGCGCTGAGCCCGTGGTCTGACGAAGACGACGCCATTGTGGGTCAGGCGCTGCACGACGTAGACGCCACCCACCTGAGCAAACGCGCGTGGCGCAGCCTTTCCGGCGGCGAACGCCAACGCGTGCACATCGCCCGCGCCCTGGCGCAACGGCCGCAGATTCTGTTGCTGGATGAGCCGACCAATCACCTGGATATCCAGCATCAACTGGCGATCTTGAAGGGCGTGCAGGCCCTGCCGGTGACCACCTTGATTGCGCTGCATGACCTCAACCAGGCACTGACCTGTGATCGCCTGGCCGTGCTGGACCGCGGGCGGCTGGTGGCGCTGGGCCCACCACTGGAGGTGCTGACGCCGCGGCGATTGCAAGAGACATTCGGGGTACAGGCGCACTACCTGACAGACCCGTTTGACGGCGCTCAGATCCTGCGGTTGCGCTCGAACTGATGAGCTGACTGCGGCCCCTAACAACACCACCAATCAACTGTGGGAACTGGCTTGCCCGCGAGGGCGGTGTGTCAGTGGCATGTCAGTCGGCAGACCCGCCGCCTTCGCGGGCAAGCCCGCTCCCACAGTTTGACCGCGTTCATCTGCCAGTGCCGCACCGCTTTGCCTTTCTGTGGGAGCTGGCTTGCCTGCGAGGGCGGTGTGTCAGTGGCATGTCAGTCGGCTGACCCGCCGCCTTCGCGGGCAAGCCCGCTCCCACATTGAATTGGGTTCAGCTCTCAGAATCAGGTCGGCTGTCAGGCCGCCTCGCTTGCGCTTTTGATCTAACCACTCAGGTCGGCTACTAGGCCGCCGTGCTCTGCTTTTGATCTTGATCTGCTTTTGATTTTGATCTTAGGCGCCCCGTTAAACCACGCTGGCCGAACGCAGGTTTTGGAGCGTGGGTAAACCGGCAGGACGCCGGTTTAGCCGTGTTGGGCCATGGATGGCCCATCGCGGCGGCCCACGGTCCAAAGCCTGCGTGAGGGCACACCGAGCCTAAGCGAGGTGCCGAGTGGTGGGGCAAGAGCCCTTTGGTTACTTTGGGGCTTTTCCAAAGTGACCCGCCGTAAGGGCGGAACCCCTCTAAGCCACCCCCCAATCACGGATATCCACTCACCCCCCCAAAAAAACCCAGCCGCCAGCGCTACAGCGACCGCTGCATATGCGTCGTCCGCCAAACCGGATCCGCCTCGACATCAACAATCTCAAACCCCTGCCGAAGCCAAAAATCAATCGCCCCAGCAAGAAACGGATGAGTATGCAGGTAAACCATCTCCACCCCCTCCCCCCGCGCCTTCGCCTCCAGCGCGCCGTACAACTCACCCGCCAAACCGAATCGGCGCGACGCCGGCGCCACAAACAGGCGTACCACCTCCACCGTCTTGAGGCCCTGGTAATTCAACTGGGAGAAGCGCCCGTCGTAGGGCACATAGCCGATGGCCGCAACAATCCGGCCATCGACGCGGGCGATCAAAAACTGGCCGTCGCCATGAACATACACCGCTTCAAATCGCACCAGATCGTCCGGCATGCCGGTTGCGCTGAGCTTGGGGAAAAGCTCGCTGCGAGCTTCAAGGACAAAGTCCAGCACTGCTGGAATGTCGTCGCAAGTCACGCCCTGAATGATCGGACGCTCGTTCATACAACCCTGATCTGACTGATCCCTACCACCTGCGCCTGCTCCAGAATCTCCTCGGGCGTCGCATCCGCAGGCGGCAGGATCAACCCATTCTCCGCATCGCCAAAATGCAATTGCAGTAAATGCATCGCCGCCTCGTGCAGGGGCAGTTCAGGCTGTTTGAGTTCAAACACGTGGGTGCGGGGCTCGTCGTTGAACAGGTAGTTCAGGGTGTATTCGCGCATGGTGAAGTCCTGATGACGGGAAAGGAGCAACTGATTAACCTGACTTATCGATCAGCTTTTAAGTTCCCAACCCACACGCTCAGTGTCATTTGGTCTGCACGTAGCACAAAGCAGAGCCCTTCACGCCCGAGGCATGGACGCTGACATGGCGAGTGGAAAAACCTGGCTTCTCGACGAACTGCTTCTCTTGCCAACTCGCATAGACGCCGTACTGATAACCGATGGCGCCATTGGCATACCACGACACGGCGAGCTTATACACGCCCTTCTCATCGGGGGCCTGCCACAGCGTCTTGTCGATGACCGGCTTCGCCTGATTGAACGTGCGCAGGTGGAACGTGCGAGGCCCGCCGTTTGGCTCGGTAGAGCTGGAGAGAAACAGCGTGTCGTCCTCGGCATCGTCTTCGGCAGCCGCCAGAATCACTGCCGGCACCCACTTCTCGCCCCGGTATTCTTTTTCGATGAACACCGTGCAGTTCAACGTGCCGTCACCTGGGGTCTTCATTTTGAATTGCCGCTCGTACTGCCCATAGGGCACATCAAACGAGAAGTTGTATTCGGCGGCTTGAACACCCGCCACCAGCAAAAATGCCGATAGCCCTACGACTGGATGGGAAACGGTCACGTGTGCGTCCTTGCGAGAGTCTGAAAATCGGGGTGTCAGAGGTTACGCGGCCTGTAGGAGAATCGGAAAGATATCACCACTCTGTCTTCACTTTTCAGGACTTCACGCTGGAAGGCGTCGTGAGTGAAGACGAGTGTTCATGACCGCAGATCCAGATGTTGACGTCGGAAGATGAAGCGAGCGCCGTGTGGCTTGAATGGCTAATGGCTGCAATCCAATACCGCCTGGATCCTCGCCGATATCCACCCCCGACTGTAAGCAAGTACGCCATCTGCCATCGCCACCGGAAAATGAATAAACCCATGGGCTGATTCCGGCAACAGGTGTGCCTCAACCTGCGCAGCCGCGCCCCAGCGTTCGGCCATCTGCAGCGTGTCGTCCAGCAACGGGTCGAGTTCGCCGACAAACATCAACGCTGGCGGCAAGCCGGTCAGGTCGCCATACAACGGCGACAACGGTGGCTGCCGGCGCTCCTCATCATTCAATCCCGGCGTGAGCATGCGCAACGCCTCAACCATTCCCGGCCCGTCCAGCAACAATGTCTGCGGCCCCGCCGTGCGCACGCTCGGTGTGCCGGTCAAGTCGTACACGCCGTAGTACAACACCGCACCGCGCACACGTTTGAGCAAATCCGGCCATTGCTTAAGCGCCAGCAAGGTTGCCGCCGCCAGATGCCCACCGGCTGACTCACCCACGACAAACACCGGCAAGTCGGCAAACTCGTCACTGCTGAGCAGCCAACGCGCAGCATGCAGGCAGTCCTCCATCAGCCCCTTAACCGGCGTGTCGATCGCCAGCCGATAATCCACCGACACCACTGCCACGCCACACGCCTGCACCATGCCCAGGTTCAGGTCGTCATCCATCTGCGCATTGCCGATCACCCAGCCGCCGCCGTGAATATCCAGTACCACGCCTTTGGCTTTGCCTGCCGGCCGCAGAATACGCACGGGCACTGCGCCCACCGTGCGGGTTTCTGTCGGCGGCGCTTTCTTGAGCGTTTGGCTGACCCGCAACAGCGCCTGAATCACACGCGGCGTGACGCGGTTGCGGATTTTAAAGCGCGGCATCCAGGCAAGCTTCTTGTTGAAGTCGCGCATCTGCGCCAGCTCTGGCTCGCTGGCAGGCCACGGTGTGTAGGCCATCAGCGGTTATTTCGCAAAATCGAGAAATTCAACGCCGCCGCCACGCTCAGCCACGCCAGGTAGGGGAACAGAATCAACCCGGTGATCAAGTCCAACCGCAACGCCATCACCACCAACGCCGCCACCACCAGCCACAGCAGCACAATCACCACCATCCCGGCGAAGAGGTTATGCGCGCCGAAAAACACCGGCGTCCACAGCGTGTTCAGCGCAATCTGCGCCGCCCACAAGCCCAGGGCCAATTGGCTGCCGGGGATCATCGTCAGGCGATAGCCCGCCCACGCGAGCAGCAGGTAGATGACCGTCCAGGCCACCGGAAACAGCCAGTTGGGTGGGGTGAAGCTGGGTTTGACCAGGCTTTCGTACCACTGGCCGGGCTTGAAAATAACGCCGGTGCTGGCGGCGGCGGCGCAGGCGATGAGGAAAATCAGGAAGATCATGGGCTATCCACTCTCAGGGTTCATTTGAAGATAGGACGTATGAGGAGCCGGTAAAAGTTCACAAATCATCCGGCGCAACGATCTTCAGCCAAGGCCAGCGCGCTTGATAACTGCGAGCCTTGGCGGCGAACAACTCAGGCTCCGGGTGCAGCGGGTTAATCCGCAACACGCCCTGCTCCACATCCGCTAAGCCATAGGGCGCATACACTTCGCCCGTGTCGATCTCCAGCCCAATGCAGGTGCCGGCCACCAGGTAACGGTCCACGCCCTGTTTAGCCGAGTGCAACTGTGGATAAGGCCGACCAAAGCGCTCGCCGTACCAAAGGTGCACCCGCGCCTGGTTCTTGACCTCGACGTTAACGCCCAAATCCTCAAATAAACGTTCGGCGGCGCGGATCACTTTGTCCTCAGCTTCGTAGGACAGATCCGTGTCGAAGTAAAAGACGTCGTAGTCCTTTACGCCCTGAGCCGCAGGCAAGTTTGACTGATGGTTCCATACGGCCTGGAACAGGCAGCCCGCCGTGAGCATGCACTGCTCCACACCGAGGTCGGGCAGGCGCGCGGTAATCTGGGCGTTGATGGGGTTGGCCATGGCCAGTTCGAGCAGGGTGTTGACGGTCAATGTCATGGTTAATCCTTGGCTGTTCAGTGCGGCTCAAGCCACCGACCCTACACGACTGGCGGGAGGGTTTCGTGACAGCAATATTTCTATACACTTTGCCCGCCCGCTACCAATCGTCAAGGATAAAACGATGCGAATCAGAGAAATGGCCCTCATCACCGCCGCCGCGTTGCTGCTCACCGCGTGCAGCGACAGCCCATCGGACGCCGACATTCAAGCCGCGCTGCAACCCAGGCTGGAAGGGGCTTCCTGCGTAAAGGCGGCGATGTTCAACAGCTTCCCGGTGACCTTGAGTGACAGCGTCATGAGCGGTACCTCCAGCGCCAACCAGCCGGCCTTCGATGCGCTGACCAACGCCGGCCTGCTGGCCAAAAGCGACAAAACCTACACCCTCACCGACGCCGGCCGCGCCGCCTACGTGCAGCAGGAATCCGGGTTCTGCTACGCCCAGGGCTATGAAATCGCCAAGGTCCAGAACATTGCCGCCAACACCAACCCCATGGGCGCCGCCGTGGACAAATCCTGGGTGGTGACCGTCGACATTCGCCAGAAAACCATCGCCGACTGGGCCAACACCCCGGCGATTGAAAAACTGGCCCGCAACCCGGAAAACCTCTCCGAAGTGCCAAAGACCTACCACGTGGTGGTCGGGCGCTTGAAGGGCGAGCAAACGCTGAAGCTGATCGACCCACGGTTTTCGATCATGCGTGGGGTTGGGGTGAACCAGGCGTTCTAACCCGGCATGGTGGTGGCAAGCAGGATTGTTGTGGGTTGAAGGCCTGTTGTGGCTTGAAGACTTGTTGTGGCTTGAAAACCTGTTGTGGATTGAAGATTTGCTGTGGCTGAAGGCCTGTTGTGGCTTGAAGACTTCTTGTGGCGAGCAGGCTTGCCCTGCGTTGGAGTGCGCAGCGCTCCCAACCCAGCCGGCGCTGGTCCAACAGTAAAACTCGGTCGCCTGTGTGGAGGGGCCGCATCGCACCCCAATGCAGGGCAAGTCTGCTCGCCACAAAGCAGTTTCCTCAGCCTGGGGAATTGCGAACGGCCCGCAGCACCTTGCCCCATTGCCTACGCGTGCGTCAGAATCCGCCGGCTTGTGCGCTGGGGTGGCCGTCTCTAAGGTGGCTCGGTCGCTGAATGTTCAGTGATCGGGTTTAGTAGCCTGAGTTGGGTATTGAAAAGTGCATGAGCTTCATCAATCAGACATTGAGTCTGTGCTTGATGGTGGCTGTGCGTAGGGCGTCTTCGGGCGCGCCGGCTTTGATATCCACCGGTCTACTAACCTGCGCACAGCTGCCACCTTTTCGTTTAGTAGCGAAAAGATGGCGGCCAAAAAACCAGGATATCGTTATGACTCAAGCAAAAACTGACTCAACCACCCTCTTCACCGTCGTCCCCGACGCCAGCACCGAAACCCTCATCACCAACAGCTACGAAACCTTCACGAGCGTCAGCACCCTGCTGCTCGACCTGTCCGAAGACCTGTGCGGCAAACACCGCGACATCGCCCTGGCCATTCACCAACTGAGCGAACTGGGCGTGCTGCTCACCGCCAAATCGCTCGACCGTGAAGCGCCTTGCCCTGGCTGACCCACAGCCCACGGCAGCGCCGCTGACGGCGCTGCCTTCAATTAACCCCAGGGAACGAATCAACGTACTGAATGGTGAAGTCTGGAAAGGAGTCAACAATCTGGATCTTGTAGTCGGGGAAGCTCTCGACTGTTTTCCACTTGCCGGCCGAATCGGGAAAACTGCTCACCTGTTTTACCTTAAGGTCAGGGAAACTGTTTACCACCTTGACCTTATAGTCCGGGAAGCTACTGACAAACTTGATGTTGCCGTAAATCTTTGACACATCAACAGTCGTATCCGCTTGAGCGCCGAAAGCACACGCCAGCAGCAGTGACGCAAGAGCAACTTTGAACATGACAGCCTCATCCTGAGAAATAAAAAGGCGCCCAGTTTACCGACCTGCGCGCGCAACGTCCTGCATTGCCGGTTCTTAACCCTTCAACTCACCCGCGCGGTTACTCGCCGCATCGTCGTAAGCCACATACAACGACTCGGCGATCTGGCTTTTGATGGCTTTGGTGGCTTCCAGCCCCAACACAAACCCTTCAGCCTTGCCGCCAGCGCGGTTGAGTTCTTCGTGCGTGGAAGCGCCGGTGATGGCGTCGAGCAGCTTGATGGCGTGAGGGCCGACGCCTTTTGGGAGGGAGATTTGGTCGATGGACATGGCGATACCTTGATAAAAAAATGATCGGGAGCGCATGGACCACTGCCGGGGGATGCCATGGTAGACCGGTTGGCGTGGAAAGGGGCTGGTTTCGGCCAAAAGCAGCCGCCCACGCATGGCCTTTTCCAGCCCAAAAAGATAATAATCGGAGCGGAGACGGCCTATTGAAAATTGGCTACATGGCTGAATACGCCTCTTCTTCAGCATTCCATTATCGAAATCAGAGTAAGACTCATGGGCGCGCCCATCATTATCGGCAACAGCTATGACCTCTGGGTCAGCAACAGCATGAAAGATACTTTTTGCGAGGTACTCACCGCTGTCGCAACCTTGGAAGGCCATGATGTGAAGGCCATATATGAGGAGGCACCAGGTGTGGCCGGCACCTATGGTGTTCCAGGCGTGGGTATCCTTCTCGACGAGTTCTATCTCTATCTTGGCGGATTTTCCGGGGTTCGACGCCACCTCGATGTTTGCCGAGTACGGCTAGACGAAGTCAGAGAATCTTGCGGACTGTCGCCAGTTGCTGCCGAACGCATGGCACACCTACTGGCATGGGCCGCGTACCATATGGATGGCAACCCGATCCCTGTAGGTGGCTCTTTCTATGAGAGCTGGCCTCCTGACGCAGCTGAAACAAGGTAATACCCGCCTGCTTTCGGCCAGAAGATGCCAGTCACAAAAAGCTGTTTTCGACCCAAAGCGGACAATACGGAGAACCTATGTACACAGTGACCGTCGTTAGCGAACGGCCCGACTTCAGATGTTTTCTGGATTTGCTCTATGGCCCTGGGCGAAACGTAGACACGGATGGTGATTCATACCCTGTGAACAGCCGCTCTTGGACATACCTGTATGTGAAGGACAGAGAGAGCAATGACCCTTACATCGAAATCCATGCGAGCGAGGTAGATGTCTCAAGGTTTACCGTGCAGTCCGACTCGTCGAGGCTGGAGGCCCTGGCTGCGTTGTACTTGTACCTGACCTGTGGTGGGTCAATCTCCTCTTCAGATCAGGCACTTGATAAAGCCGCCATCGAAATGTTGTGCGACAGATATTCCGTTGAGCTCTGCCGAGCCCATGGATCTATTTGGCATCAGTCGGCAGATAACGCGCCTTACACACAGGAGTGAACAATGGCTTGTTTCGGAGCGCGCAGAAAAACGGGGTCAGACCACAATTACTTTAACGGTGGTCTGACCCCGTTTTTTCATAGGAACCTGACATGGGACATGATCCCTCGTTGCAGATCGAACGCGCCGCTTATGAGGAGTTCGTCTGGCTTTGGAGTCAAGGAAGCTTCGAGCATCAGCGACTGGGCCAAGCGTTTTACAACCACTTCAATCTACACAAACTCACCGATCAGGCCGGATTACACGGTCTATATGAGGCCGACGGTGATAAAGCCTCACGCTTGATCTTGAGGCTTTTCCACCTTCACTGAGTGGCAGCTATCGACCCTAAGCTGCCCTTTACGGAGGGCAGCAATCGGCCAGAAGTAGTCATTCGATGTGTCTATGAAAACTCAGGGCAATTCATCAAGCGAGTCAGGTGCGTACCAACTCTGCGTCAAGCCAAACGTCTTCAAAATTATTGCCGTCGATGTAAAAACGATAGCCTGGCGGCAAATCGAGATATCCGACAACTTCCGGTAGATAGTCCGTGATGTGCTCTACATGCAGGGGCGAAAAAAAATCGTCAGCCTCAGACCACTCCATACCGCACCACAGGTACCAACCATTCGTACCGTTTTCCGGATTAACCCTTAACCCATTTATGGGCTGAAGCCCCAGGGTTCCCAACGCTATTCCGATTTTCGACCCCGATTGTGGTCGATCTGGGGTAACTCCCTGCCATTCAAAAATGCTTTGCTCCTTCCTTACTCGCATGGCGATTTTCTCCACAGATTTGGGTGCCATACAGTTCGCACTCTCATGGCTGGGGTGTTGGGTATGGGCCGATTACTACCTGTAACGACTGGCCGGACTGAGTCGATGTCGGTCAATCATAACAGGCAGAAATCCGCCATTTGCAGTCTTTAGCGAACGACTGCAATGGGTCGAGAGCAGCCTATCTCGCAGCGCATAACGCCATAAAAACCGGGTCAGGCCACCCTTTATAACAGTGGTCTGACCCTATTTTCTCGTCATTCACCCATACGGTGAGTAGCGGACCTGAGATTGTGCGGAACCTCCGCCCCCGAAGGCGCCCGCGCAGAGATGCCGTTACAAGCTAGGTTCACAGGCAATCGTGAGCTGGTATAACTGTTTGGTATACAGGCACGAAGGAAGGGAAGCCATGGCTCTCATTGATGAAGTTGAAGGCTTGCAATCGATCTACATCAATCGTTCCACCGGGAATGCAAACGACGATGATGAGCGGGATTACCCTCTTTACCGGCAGAGCGTTCTTGATGACCCTCGTGTGGCCTCGCTGGTGCCCGCGTGGGTGCGTCGTTACAGGAACTTGGATCAGTTTTGGGGGTTCATCCAGCCGAAATTCCCAAGCTACGCAGAGCGCAGGAAGTTCATCTGGGATGAATTTAGGGCGCTCGTCGACTTCGCTGAATCGGGTGGGGAGCACCCTTCGGATATCGTTGTCTCGGAGGCGCTGGACCGAATTGACGCTGAGCACGTTCGGATCGCTTGGACAAAGGCGCTTGAAAGGCGCTCAACTGACCCCGAGGGAGCTATTACCATGGCTCGTACGCTCCTAGAATCGGTATGCAAACACATTCTTGACGAAGCCGGAACGAGCTACCATGAGACGACTCCTGATCTGAACAAGCTCTACAAACAAACAGCTACGCTTTTAAATCTGACGAAGGCACAGCATGAAGAGGTCGTGTTCAAGCAAATCCTTGGAGGGTGTACAGCAGTTATAGAAGGGTTAGGCGCGCTTCGGAATCGTCTAAGCGATGCTCACGGAAGAGGAAAAAGCGGGGTGAAGGCTGCTCCACGGCATGCAGAACTGGCAGTGAATCTGGCGGGCTCAACTGCGCTTTTCCTGCTTGCCACATGGGAGGCGAAGAACGGCGATTGAGTGTGGTATCGCTCAATAAGGGGCGGATCAAATTCAGTACAGATGGATGGTCAAATCAACCTAGTACCGACAAATCAAAAACGTCCGCTTCTGGCCGAAAGCTGCCCTCCCCGACAAACATCTACCGAACAAACATAGATACATCTGTTATTTCCCCACCCTCCCCAACAAC
>NZ_CAWPSZ010000019.1:0-65055 GCF_963890955.1 Pseudomonas sp. MF6747 | reverse complement strand
GCACCTCGCTTAGGCTCGGTGTGCCCTCACTCCGGCTTGAATCCGTGGGCCGCCGCGACGGGCCATCCATGGCCCAACGCGGCTAACCCGGCGTCCTGCCGGGTTACCCACGGATTCAAGCCTGCGTGAGGGCACACCGAGCCTAGGCGAGGTGCCGAGTGGTGGGGCAAGAGCCCTTTGGTTACTTTGGGGCTTTTCCAAAGTGACCCGCTGTAAGAGCGGAACCGATATCAGCCATCACCCAAATAACGGATATACACCCAGCGACCCCGCGCCAACCACTGTCCAGACAGTATGGGTAAATACACCGCCCACCCAGGGCCTACTTGGGATACAACGGAGGCAAGCTGGTGGTATCCGTCGCCGGGTCTTGCTCTCGCTCGGCAACCGGGATGGCCTTGACCGCACGCCAAAGGTCTTCACCCAACCAGAAATGACCACTTTCGCTGTAGAGCGCACCATTCAACCCGTCCAGCGCATCGGACAACGGCACAAACCGCGCCGCCATGTCGGCCAAGGTCTCCGGCTGTTGCCGCGCCCAGGCATCCAGCGCCTGACGCGTGGCCTGTGGGTCGTTGGCCTGAGTGGCGCGCTTGAGGTCGTCGAGCAGTGAGCGCGGGCTCGGACCCGTCTGAGCGGCCCGTTGCACGGCCGGTTGCCGACGCGCACGCCACCACAGGCCGAAGCCCAGCAGCGTGGTGCAGGCAAAGATCAACGTGCTGAGCTGCCACAGCCACAGGCGGTCATCGTCTGGTGCGGTGATCACGGTCGGCGTGGCGGGGGTGTCGACCACCAGGCTCGGGTTGGTCGCCACTTGCAGCGTGCGGGCAGGCAGGCTGGTGCGTTCGAGGTGATCCTCGTGGGTGTTCCACCACACCACCTCGACGGCAGGCAGTTCGATGGCGCCGGCGCGGGTCGGCACCAGGGCTTCGCGGTCTTCGCGGCTGGCGGTCAGGCCGTGGTCGTTGTTCTGGTTGCCCAGCACCGGCTGGTCGGGGTAGCGGCGCAGGCCATTGATGTCGGTGCTGGGCAGGGCAGGCAGTTGCGCGCTGGACAACCCTTCGGCCTTGACCGTGAGGCTGCGGGTCAGCGAGTCGCCGACTTGCACGTGCTCGGGCTCGGGGTTCCAGGCTTGCGTCAGGCTGAGGCTGCGGGCCGGTATCCACGGCGCGTCGGCCGGGTACAGCGCCGGCTTGGGTTTGACCGTCAGCGCAATTTCGGCTGAGCTGACGTGAATCAGCTTGCCCGGCTTGGTGCCCTGCAGCGTGTTTTCCTGCGGCGGGCGCGATTCCACCAGCGTGGCGCTGAAGGTCTGCGCCGGAATCACCAAGGCGCCGCTGTGCTGCGGGTAGATCGCATAGCGGGTTTCGATCACGCCATGGCGAATGCTGTTGATGACTTTTTCATAGGTGCGCGACTCGCCCAATTGCTCGATGCGCGCATCGGGAATCTGCAACGGCGTGAGGCTGCTGTCGTCGTACAGCGACACCGAGTGGTACACGCGCACGGTCAGCAGCGCCTGGGCCTGGACGTACACGCTGCTCTGGTCGAGGTTGGCTTCGATGAACACCGGGGCCAGCTCGGCGCTGGTGTTCTGGCTTGCGGTTTCGACCACTTGCAGGCTGATCGGCTGGGTCTTGAGCTCGCCCACTTGCAGCGGCGGAATCACCACGGTGCCGTTTTCCTTGGGCAGCAGGGTGATGATCCAGCGCGTGGTGGCGTGATTGTCGCCGCCCAGGGTGGTCAGTTGGTTGATCTGGCGAGTGCCGCTGACCTCAAACTGCGCATCCAGGGGCGCCAGGTCCGGCTTGCCGAATTGGGTGACGTCGCTGGACTCGACTGTCAGCTCCACCGTTTCCCCGGAATTGAGGCGGCTGCGGTCGACGCTGGCGACCAGGTTCGCCGCCTGGGCGTGGCCTGCCGTTAACGCGAGCAGGAGCAGAAGGGTGGTGCGGCGGCTCATCGAGTCTTGTCCTGATGTTGTTGCTGTTCGTACCAGAATTTGCGCCGCAGCAGTTCGCCGGGGTTGTCCGGGATCTCCCGAAGCCATTGCTCCAGGGCCTGGCGATGCTCGCCGTCGATGCTGGCATCGGCGGGGCGCAGCGGCGGGGTGGTGGTGTGTTCGTCGCCCAGTTCGCTGCCCGGTACGTCGTTGCCGCCAGCTTTGGGCGTGCCACCGGTCTGGGTATCGCCGGTGCCGGCCTCGCCCTGACCTTGGGGCGACTGTTCTCCACCCGTGGCACTTTGCCCGCTCGTGCCCGGTTGCGCAGTTTGGCCGGGTTGGGTGGTTTCGTCATCTTCCTTTTTTTGCGGCTTGGCGGGCTCGGGCTGGGCCTTTTCCTGGATCAGCGCTTCGACCAGCGCTTTGTTTTTCAGCGCCGGTTGCAGGTCGGGTTGGGCTTCCAGCGCCTGTTCGTAGGCGTCAATCGCGGCTTCCAGTTCGCCGGACTTGGCCAGGGCATTGCCGCGGTTGTAGTGGGAATAGGCGTCATTGCTCAGCGCAAAACGCTTGATCGCCTCGGCGTAATTACCCGCCTCGTACAGGGCAACGCCCTGCCATTGCGGGTTTTCGAAGTGTTCGGCGGCTTCGGCCGGGCGTTTTTTCTTCAGCAGGTATTGGCCCTGTTGGTCGGGACGCAGCCACAGGTCCTGAAAATCGAAGGCATAGCTGGGCTGCGGCGCGCCCATTAACAGCAACGGCAGGCAGAACAGCCAGCCGCGGCGCCCGGCGCAGGCCGCGAGCAACAACAGTGGCAGCAGCAGCCAGTAACCCTGATCGGCCCAGGTGTCGAGGTGCAATAACTGGCCGTCGTTGCGCAGGGTCTGCGGGCCGTCGAGCAAGTTGAGTTGGCGCAGGTCCTTGTCGTCCAGGCGCGCGGCGCGGTAGCGGCCGCCCATTTCGCTGGCAAACGCCTTGAGGGTCGGGCTGTCGAGGCGCGGCACCAGAATCGCGCCCTGGTCGTCCTTGAGGAACTCGCCGCTCTCCTGGGTCACTGGCGTGCCTTCGCGGCTGCCGATGCCGAGGATCGACAACGTCGGCGCCTGCGCCCCTTGCAGCTGCAGCCGAATGCCCTGGCGTTCCTGCTTGGACAGCGATGAGCCCACCAACAACAGGCGCCCTTGGCCGAGGCCGCCCTGCTTGAGCAAACCCAGGGCTTTCTCCACGGCGAGGTCGGCGCGATGGCCGGGCTCGGGCATGATCGAGGGGCGCAGGGCTTCGAGCAGGTTGCGGCTGGTGCCCAAGTCATCCGACAGCGGCACCAGCGTGTGGGCGCTGCCGGCATACACGACGATGGCGGTCGGTGCATCGGCGCGTGCTTGCAGCAAGTCATACAGCTTGCGCCGGGCTTGTTCGAGGCGATTGGGCGGGCTGTCGGTGGCGAGCATTTCCGGGGTCAATTCCAGCAACACCACCAGCGGGTCGGCGGGTTTCTGGCTGGACTGTTCAACCCGTTGCCAGCTGGGGCCAAGCAACGCCAACACGGCCAGCAGCCAGGCGATGCCCAGCACCACCCACGGCGATTTGCTCTCGCGGCCATTGCCGCCACTGAGCAGTACCGCATGAAATGCCGGCGGCAAAATTATCTGCCAGCGCCCGGCGCGCTTTTGCCGATGCCACAGCTGCCACAGCAGCCAGCCGAGCAACGGCAACAGCAACACCCACCAAGGGCGGAACCAGTGCGGCCAGAGGTCGATCATCGACGCCTCCGCAAACGCAGGCGTTTGAGGCGTTGGCGCCATTCAGGGTGCTGTTGCAGGAAATTGCCCTTGGTCGAGAGTTTATGCAGGGCGCGTTGCAGCGCGTTGTTGGGCCAGCGTTCCTGGATCACCAGCAACATGCTCAGAACCAGCGCAAGGGCCAATGGCGCGCTGTACAGCGCCTGGGCCGGACGCGCCTGGGTCGGTTGCTGGGCAACGGGCTCAAGTTGGTCGAGGGTTTGCTTGATCTTGAGCAACTCGTCGCCGTCGCGGGCGCGGAAATAGCGGCCACCGGTGGCGTCGGCGATGGCCTTCAACGCGGGCTCGTCGAGGTCCAGGCTCGGGTTGACGCCCAGAATGCCCAGGGAACCGGTTTGCGCCGGATCGGCGCCAATGCCGATCGGGTAAATCTTCACGCCTTCTTCAGCGGCCAGGCGCGCGGCGGTCAGCGGGTCGATCTGCCCGGCGTTATTGGCGCCGTCGGTGACCAGAATCAGCACGCGGCTTTGCGCCGGGCGCTGGCGCAGGCGTTTCAGGGCCAGGCCGATCGCGTCGCCGATGGCGGTGTTTTTGCCGGCGATACCGATGCGCGCTTCGTCGAGCCAGGTGCGCACGGTGCGCCGGTCAAAGGTCAGCGGTGCCTGCAGGTAGGCCTGGCTGCCAAACAGGATCAGGCCGACGCGGTCGCCTTCACGGCTTTCAAGGAAGTCGCCGAGCAGGTGTTGCACCAGGCTCAAGCGGCTGACGTCCTCGTCCTGCCAGTGCATGTCGGGGAAGTCCATCGAACCGGACACGTCCACCGCCACCAGCAGGTCGCGGCCGCTGGCGGCAATCGGCAGCGGCTCGCCGAGCCATTCCGGGCGCGCGGCGGCGGTCAACAGCAGCAACCACATCACCACAAACGGCGCCTGCTGGCGCCAGCCGGGCAGGTTGACGCGTGCGCGACGACGGGCCAGGCCTTCGAGGTCGGCGAGGTAGCTGACTTTTAACGCCGGCTCACCGCTGTCGGCCACCGGCAAGACAAGCCGCATCAACCAGGGCAATGGCAGCAGGGCGAAGATCCACGGCCAGGCGAACTCAAACATGTTTGCGAATCCAGGTGTCGACGGCTTGAGTCAGGCCGGCGATGGCCTTGTCGTCGAGTTTGCATTCGGGTTTGTAAGCGCCTTCTACCAGGACCATCCAGCGCGTGAGGCCGGCAGCCGGGCAGCGGTTGTCGAGGAACGCCAGCCATTTGCGGCCATTGAGGGTGTGGCTCTGGCTGTAGGGGTAATCGTTGCGGCACAGGCGCTTGAGCAGGCCGTTGAGTTGCTGCAGCCAGGCACCGGCGGGCGCGCCGTCGTAGGGTTTGGGCATCAACGCCAGCTCGGCGAGGGCGGCGATGCGCAGTGGGTCCAGCGGTTGTTCGGCGCGGGCCACCGGGCGGCGCTTGGGCAGGAAACGGCGCAGCGACCATAGCCCCCAGCCAAGCAGCGGAATCACCAGCAGCAACAGCCACCACCCTGGCGCAGGCGGCCAGAATCCGATTGCCGGCGGGGCGATCAAAGGTTGCAGTTGGTCGAGGCTGCTCATTGCTTTTTAACCGGGCGTTGCGGGTTGAGGTATTCGCGCAGTTGCTCGACCATTTCGCTTTGCGTGCTCAACGGCATCAGCAGGATTCGCAGCTTTTGCGCCAGCAGCTCCCAACGCGCGATGCGGGCTTCGGCCTGGGCTTTGTAGGCCTGGCGCAAGTCGAAGTTCAGCGTGTCGAGTTCCAGTTGTGCGCCCCGCTCGGCAAAACGTAACAGCCCGGCGGCGGGCAGGGCGTGGTCCAGCGGGTCTGAAATCGGCAACAGCAGCAGGTCGCAGTGCCGAGACAGCAGGCTGAGTTGTTGCTCTGCGCCTTCGGTCAGCGCGCGCTCGTCGCAGATCACAATCACCAGGCTGCCTGGGCGCAGCACTTCGCGGCCACGGCGCAGCGCCATGCCCAACGCGTCGGCTTCGGGGCGGCTCTCGGTGTTGAGGCTCTGGTTGACGCGCACCAGGCGGTTGAGCAGTTGCAACAAGCTTTGTTTGCTGCGCCGAGGTTTGATTTCGTAGTGTTCGTTGTCGCCAAACACCAGCCCGCCGACGCGGTCGTTATGGCCCAGCGCTGCCCAGCCAATCAGGCTGGCGGCTTGCGCGGCGAGCACTGACTTGAACATTTGGCCAGAGCCGAAAAACAGCCGGCAACTTTGCTCAACCATGATGAAAATCGGGCGTTCGCGCTCTTCGTGGAACAGTTTGGTGTGCGGCTCCTGGGTGCGCGCCGTGACGCGCCAGTCGATGGTGCGCACGTCGTCGCCGGCCTGGTACACGCGCACCTGGTCGAAGTCGACGCCACGCCCACGCAGCTTGGAATGGTGCAGGCCGATCAGCGGGCTGCGCTGGCTCGGCGTAGAAAACAGCTGCACTTCGCGCACGCGGTGGCGCATCTCAATCAATTCGCTGAGTGTGACGCGGATGCCATCGCCTGCGTTCATGGGGTTCAAGCGACGGCAACGACGTCGAGAATGCGTTGCACCACACGGTCCTGGTCGATGCCGGCCGCTTCCGCTTCGAACGACAGGATAATGCGATGGCGCAGCACGTCGAACAGCACCGCCTGGATGTCCTCCGGGCTCACAAAGTCGCGCCCGGCCAGCCAGGCGTGGGCACGCGCGCAACGGTCGAGGGCGATGGAGCCACGTGGGCTGGCGCCGTAGGCGATCCACTCGGCCATCTCCGGGTCGAACTTGGCCGGGGTGCGGGTGGCCATGACCAGTTGCACCAGGTATTCCTCCACCGCGTCGGCCATGTACAGGCCGAGGATTTCCTTGCGCGCCGCGAAGATCGCCTGCTGACTGACGCGGCGCTCGGGTTTGGTTTCACCGTTGAGGGCTTCGCCGCGGGCTTGTTGCAGGATGCGCCGTTCGACGGCGGCGTCCGGGAAGCCGATCTTGACGTGCATCAGGAAACGGTCGAGCTGGGCTTCGGGCAGTGGGTAGGTGCCTTCCTGCTCGATGGGGTTTTGCGTGGCCATCACCAGAAACAGCGGCGACAGGTCGTACGTGCTGCGGCCCACGCTGACCTGGCGCTCGGCCATGGCCTCGAGCAATGCCGACTGCACCTTGGCCGGCGCGCGGTTGATTTCGTCCGCCAGCACCAGGTTGTGAAAGATCGGCCCCTGCTGGAACACGAAACTGCCGGTTTCCGGGCGATAGATCTCGGTGCCTGTGATGTCGGCGGGCAGCAGGTCGGGGGTGAACTGGATACGATGGAACTGCGCTTCGATGCCTTCAGCCAACTCTTTGATGGCCTTGGTCTTGGCCAGGCCCGGTGCGCCTTCGACGAGCATGTGGCCGTCGGCCAGCAGGGCGATCAGCAGGCGATCAATGAGTTTTTCCTGGCCGAGAATCTGCGTAGAAAGAAAAGTTCGCAGCGCGAGCAGCGCTTCACGATGTTCCATCGATGACGGTTCCTGGAGAGATGAGGCCGGGCGTTGATAAAAACGCCGGGCCTGGGGCGCTTACTTTAATGCATCGAGGGGGGTGGCGACTAACGGCGTGACGGGTATTTTTGGCAAATCTTGTAGGAAATTTGTATGGGAACGGCGGCAATGTAGGAGGGGGCTTGCCCCCGATAGCGGTGGATCAGTTTATACATCTGTGACTGATCGACTGCTATCGGGGGCAACCCCCCTCCCATATTTGATCGTTGGTGCAGCTTAGATTCGTGTGAACGTACCAGTGCCCTTAAGAATGTTCTGCAAGGTTTCCTCAACTTCAGCCAAATCCGACGCGGCGGTGCTGTGGAGAATTTCCAGATGATCCTTGCCCCCCAGCGCATCGGCATCGCCTGCAGCCAACTCCACCCGCAACGTCGTGTTGCTCAGCGTGACTTTCAGGCCATCCAGGGCCGACGGCTCGTAATCCCAGGTCAGTTCTACTTCCTCTTCATCCGGGTAACGGGTGAGCATGAACATCTCGCCGTTTTTGCCGTGGCAGCAGAGCATGGCCATGTTGTCTTCTTCTTCGTCGCACGGGGTGGCCATCAGTGCGTCAGTGTTCAGTTGCAGCATGGGAAATCCTGTCTGGGGGAGGGCGCAGCGCGCCAATTGTGCCATCGCCGCGAATTTTGTGCTGCATCGTGTGTCAGACCCAGTGCATGACCTGACGGGCAATACCAGTCATTTTCGGTACTCGAAGGCTTGAAAACAGGCGGTTTTTCTTCGGAAAAACCCGGGTTGCTCAAGTCGCAACCCCAAGCCTGCGTACCGATGACCGAATATGTCGCAGCGTCGCAAGCAGCTGTCTTCCTACACTCGTTAAGCTGCGCAACGGATGTGCCCTGTGCCGGGAGTCTGACCTGCCCGTCGTACCGTCGCCCTGCACGATGTACATCTTATGGAAGTTGTATGTGACCTCATTGTCTTGTCCAGCTTCACCCACCTGTCACTCTGAATTCGTTACTGTAGACCGCGAACAGAGCTGACGGTCTCCCCGCAAGGGGATAACACGCGACGCTTCCATCAATAACAAGCCCAAGCGGAGTACCACAGATGGCGTTCTTCACCGCAGCCAGCAAGGCCGACTTCCAGCATCAACTGCAAGCGGCACTGGCGCAGCACATCAGTGAACAGGCACTGCCACAAGTGGCGCTGTTTGCTGAACAATTTTTCGGCATCATTTCCCTGGACGAACTGACCCAGCGTCGCCTTTCCGACCTGGCCGGTTGCACCTTGTCTGCCTGGCGCCTGCTTGAGCGCTTTGATCACACCCAACCACAGGTGCGGGTCTACAACCCCGATTACGAACGTCATGGCTGGCAATCGACGCACACCGCGGTCGAAGTGCTGCACCATGACTTGCCCTTCCTGGTCGACTCGGTGCGTACCGAGCTGAACCGTCGTGGCTACAGCATTCACACCCTGCAAACCACCGTGCTCAGCGTGCGCCGTGGCAACAAGGGCGAGTTGCTGGAAATCCTGCCTAAAGGCACCCAGGGCGAAGGCATTCAGCAAGAATCGCTGATGTACCTGGAAATCGACCGCTGCGCCAATGCCGCCGAACTCAACGTGCTGAGCAAAGAGCTTGAGCAGGTGCTGGGTGAAGTGCGCGTGGCCGTGGCTGATTTCGAACCGATGAAAGCCAAGGTCCAGGACCTGCTGGCCGGTATTGACGCCAGCCAGTTCAGCATCGACGGCGAAGAAAAAGCCGAGATCAAGAACTTCCTCGAATGGCTGGTGGGCAACCACTTCACCTTCCTGGGCTATGAAGAGTTCGTGGTACGTGACGAGGCGGACGGCGGTCATATCGAATATGACGCCAATTCCTTCCTCGGTCTGACCAAGCTGCTGCGTGCCGGCCTCACCGCCGAAGACCTGCGCATCGAAGACTACGCCGTGGCCTACCTGCGTGAACCGACCGTGCTGTCGTTCGCCAAGGCCGCGCACCCAAGCCGCGTGCATCGCCCGGCGTACCCGGACTACGTGTCGATCCGCGAGATCGACGCTGACGGCAAGGTCATCAAGGAACACCGCTTCATGGGCCTCTACACCTCCTCGGTGTACGGCGAAAGCGTGCGAGTGATTCCGTACATCCGTCGCAAGGTCGCGGAAATCGAACGCCGTTCGGGTTTCCAACCCAAGGCTCACCTGGGCAAAGAGCTTGCTCAAGTGGTTGAAGTGCTGCCGCGTGACGACCTGTTCCAGACCCCGGTCGACGAACTGTTCAGCACCGTGATGTCGATCGTGCAGATCCAGGAACGCAACAAGATCCGCGTGTTCCTGCGCAAAGACCCGTACGGCCGTTTCTGCTACTGCCTGGCCTACGTGCCGCGCGACATCTATTCCACCGAAGTGCGCCAGAAGATCCAGCAAGTGCTGATGGATCGCTTGAAAGCCTCGGACTGCGAATTCTGGACCTTCTTCTCCGAGTCCGTGCTGGCCCGCGTACAGCTGATTCTGCGGGTTGACCCCAAGAACCGCCTGGACATCGACCCGCTGCAACTGGAAAAAGAAGTGGTGCAAGCCTGCCGCAGCTGGCAGGACGACTACTCCAGCCTTGTGGTCGAAAGCTTCGGCGAAGCCCAGGGCACCAACGTGCTGGCGGACTTCCCGAAAGGCTTCCCGGCCGGCTACCGCGAGCGTTTTGCCGCGCATTCGGCCGTGGTCGACATGCAGCACCTGAACAGCCTGACCGAAGCCAACCCGCTGGTGATGAGCTTCTACCAGCCGCTGGGCCAGGTCTCCGGCCAGCGCGAGCTGCATTGCAAGCTCTACCACGCTGACACGCCGCTGGCACTGTCCGACGTGCTGCCGATCCTGGAAAACCTTGGCCTGCGCGTGCTGGGTGAATTCCCGTACCGCCTGCGCCATGCCAATGGCCGCGAGTTCTGGATTCACGATTTCGCCTTTATCGCCGCCGAAGGCGTGAACCTCGATATCCAGCAACTCAACGACACCCTGCAGGACGCGTTTGTGCACATCGTGCACGGCGATGCCGAAAACGATGCGTTCAACCGCCTGGTACTGACTGCCGGCCTGCCATGGCGCGACGTGGCGCTGCTGCGTGCCTATGCGCGTTACTTGAAGCAGATCCGCCTGGGCTTCGACCTGGGTTACATCGCCAGCACCCTGAATAACCACACCGACATCGCCCGCGAGTTGACCCGGTTGTTCAAGACGCGCTTCTACCTGGCGCGCAAGCTCACCGCCGATGACCTGGAAGACAAGCAGCAACGCCTTGAACAAGCGATCCTCACTGCCCTGGACGACGTTCAGGTGCTCAACGAAGACCGCATCCTGCGTCGCTACCTGGACCTGATCAAGGCCACCCTGCGGACCAACTTCTACCAGACCGACGCCAACGGCCAGAACAAGTCGTACTTCAGCTTCAAGTTCGACCCGCGCGCGATTCCTGAGCTGCCCAAGCCGGTGCCGAAGTTTGAAATCTTCGTGTACTCGCCGCGTGTTGAAGGCGTGCACCTGCGCTTTGGCAACGTGGCACGTGGCGGCCTGCGCTGGTCCGACCGTGAAGAAGACTTCCGTACCGAAGTGCTCGGCCTGGTAAAAGCCCAGCAAGTGAAAAACTCGGTGATCGTGCCCGTGGGCGCGAAGGGCGGCTTCCTGCCGCGTCGCCTGCCATTGGGCGGCACCCGCGACGAAATCGCGGCCGAGGGCATCGCCTGCTACCGCATCTTCATCTCGGGCCTGTTGGACATCACCGACAACCTGAAAGACGGCGCCCTGGTGCCGCCGGCCAACGTCGTGCGTCATGACGACGATGACCCGTACCTGGTCGTGGCAGCGGACAAGGGCACTGCGACCTTCTCCGACATCGCCAACGGCATCGCCATCGACTACGGCTTCTGGCTGGGCGACGCGTTCGCTTCCGGTGGTTCGGCCGGTTACGACCACAAGAAAATGGGCATCACCGCCAAGGGCGCGTGGGTGGGTGTGCAGCGTCACTTCCGTGAGCGCGGCATCAACGTGCAGGAAGATAGCATCACGGTGGTCGGCGTCGGCGACATGGCCGGTGACGTGTTCGGTAACGGCTTGCTCATGTCCGACAAGCTGCAACTGGTCGCGGCCTTCAACCACCTGCACATCTTCATCGATCCAAACCCGAACCCGGCGACCAGCTTCGTCGAGCGCAAGCGTTTGTTCGAGCTGCCGCGTTCGGCCTGGACCGACTACGACACCAGCATCATGTCCGAAGGCGGCGGTATCTTCTCGCGCAGCGCGAAAAGCATTGCCATCTCGCCACAGATGAAAGAACGCTTCGACATCCAGGCCGACAAGCTGACCCCGACCGAGCTGCTGAACGCCTTGCTCAAGGCGCCGGTAGACCTGTTGTGGAACGGCGGCATCGGCACTTACGTCAAGGCCAGCACCGAAAGCCATGCCGACGTGGGCGACAAGGCCAACGACGCCTTGCGTGTCAACGGCAACGAGCTGCGCTGCAAAGTAGTGGGCGAGGGCGGCAACCTCGGCATGACCCAACTGGGCCGTGTGGAATTCGGCCTCAATGGCGGCGGTTCCAACACCGACTTCATCGACAACGCCGGTGGCGTGGACTGCTCCGACCACGAAGTGAACATCAAGATCCTGCTCAACGAAGTGGTGCAGGCCGGTGACATGACCGACAAGCAGCGCAACCAGCTGCTGGCGAGCATGACCGACGAAGTCGGCAACCTGGTGTTGGGCAACAACTACAAGCAGACCCAGGCCCTGTCCCTGGCTGCGCGCCGTGCCTACGAGCGTGCTGCCGAGTACAAGCGTCTGATGAGCGACCTGGAAGGCCGTGGCAAGCTGGACCGCGCCATCGAGTACCTGCCGACCGAGGAGCAGCTCACCGAGCGCGCCTCCAACGGCAAGGGCCTGACCCGTCCGGAGCTGTCGGTGTTGATCTCCTACAGCAAGATCGACCTCAAGGAAGCCCTGCTCAAGTCGCTGGTACCGGATGACGACTACCTGACCCGTGACATGGAGACCGCGTTCCCGCCGAGCCTGGTCGCCAAGTTCGGCGAAGCCATGCGTCGCCACCGCCTCAAGCGCGAGATCGTCAGCACCCAGATCGCCAACGACCTGGTCAACCACATGGGCATCACCTTCGTGCAACGGCTCAAAGAGTCGACCGGCATGAGCCCGGCGAACGTGGCCGGTGCCTACGTGATCGTGCGTGACATTTTCCATCTCCCGCACTGGTTCCGTCAGATCGAAGCCCTGGACCACCAGGTTTCCGCTGACGTGCAACTGGAGTTGATGGACGAGCTGATGCGTCTGGGCCGCCGTGCCACGCGCTGGTTCCTGCGCAGCCGTCGCAACGAGCAGGATGCTGGCCGTGACACCGCGCACTTCGGTCCGCACCTGGCCGCGTTGGGCCTCAAGCTCGACGAACTGCTGGAAGGCCCGACCCGTGAAGGCTGGCAGAACCGCTACCAGGCCTACACCGAAGCGGGTGTGCCAGAGTTGTTGGCGCGCATGGTTGCAGGCACGACTCACCTGTACACCCTGCTGCCAATCATCGAAGCCGCCGACGTGACCGGGCATGACGCCGCCGAAGTGGCCAAGGCCTACTTCGCCGTCGGCAGCGCCCTGGACTTGCCATGGTACCTGCAGCAGATCAGCGATCTGCCGGTGGCCAACAACTGGCAGGCCGCGGCCCGCGAAGCCTTCCGCGATGACGTGGACTGGCAGCAACGCGCGATCACCATCGCTGTTCTGCAAATGGCCGACGCGCCACACGACATGGAAGCCCGTGTGGCCCTGTGGCTTGAGCAGCATCAGGACATGGCTGATCGCTGGCGCGCCATGATGGTGGAAATTCGTGCTGCGGTCGGCACGGACTACGCCATGTATGCAGTCGCCAACCGTGAACTGCTGGACCTGGCGTTGAGCGGTCAGTCGGTGCTGCAACCGGCTTGATCCTGCGGTAAAACAAAAGCCCCCGTCTCGTGAGAGACGGGGGCTTTTTGTTTCGCCACGATTGACCAAACACCCTTGGCCACACGTGGGGGCGGCTTGCCTGCGATGGCGGTCTTTCAGTGAAAGATGTGCAAACTGACCCACCGCTATCGCAGGCAAGCCAGCTCCTACGATGGATCGTTGTGCGATCGATCTACAGGGTAATGCTTAAGGTGGCCGGTAACGCTGATTCTGCTCGTGGGATGTGGCGTGGTTAAATGAGCGCTGTGCTCAACACAATCAGATCAAGTGAGGGTGTATGCGACTTTGTATTTTCTCGGGTTCAAGCCCGGGCCGATTGCCGGTGTATGCGCAAATGGCGGCTCAATTGGGTGAGGCACTGGCCAAGGCGGGTATCGGCGTGGTCTACGGTGGCGCCTCGGTCGGCTTGATGGGGGCGGTGGCTGACGCCGCGCTGGCCAATGGCGGTGAAGTGATCGGGGTCATGCCAGCGTTTCTGGCCGAGAAGGAACTGGCGCACACCGGCCTCAAAGACTTGCGGATCGTCAGCTCCATGCACGAGCGCAAAGCGCTGATGGCCGAGCTTTCCGACGGCTTTATCGCGTTGCCCGGCGGCATCGGTACGTTTGAAGAGTTGTTTGAGGTCTGGACCTGGGCGCAACTTGGCCAGCACGCAAAACCGTGCGCTCTGCTGAACATCAACGGCTTTTACGACGGCCTGGCCACGTTTCTCGACTCGGTTGTCAGTGAGGCGTTTCTAAAACCCGTACACCGCAACATGCTGATCGTGGAACCGAACGTGGAGCGTTTGCTGGCCGCCGTGTTGAGTTACCAGGCGCCCAAGGTGCCCAAGTGGATCACGCGAGAAGACACCTGATGCCGCAGGCAACCGACGCGGTGGCGAGCGTCAGTCGAGTGTGAGCAATTTCGCCTCCAGATGATCCAGGTGCTGGGTCATCAGGCCGATTGCGCGGTTCACATCGCGTTGTTCCAGCGCATCCACAATCGCCACATGCTCCTGCCACGCGCAGTACGTGCAGGCGTGTGCCTCGTATTGGGCAATGATCAATGAGGTCAACGGCACCAGGCTATTGAGGAACTGCGCCAGGGGCGCGTTGTGCGCCATCGCGGCCAATTGCAGGTGGAACTCCCCGGACAGTCGAATCGCCGTTGCGCGCTGGTCGCGGTCGATGCAATCACGTTCACGGGCGATCAGCTCACGTAGCTGCCGAATATGCGCGGGCGTGGCCTGGGCGCAGGCCAGCTGCACCACGGTCACTTCCGTCATTCGCCGCGCTTCCAGAATCTGCCGCGTCTGCTGGGCGTCCGGCGCGGCCACTTGGGCGCGCTGGTTGGGACGCAGGATGATCACTTGCTGATGGGACAGCTTGGCCAGTACGCGCCGAATCACGCTGCGGCTCACACCAAAGGTTTCGCCCAGGCCTTCTTCGGTAAACCGGCTGGCGGGGGCGATGCGCTGTTCGAGGATGGCATCAAACAAGCGCGGGTAGATGTCGTCCACCGAGGGCTTTTTACCGGCCACAAGGCGCAGGGCCGGGAGAATGGGATCGCGTTGCAGCGCGTGGGCGGTCATGGCCGGTCTCCAAAAATTCAGCTGCCCAGATGGTCGTCCGGGATGTTCAAGCGGATGCCCATGCGCAGGCCTTCCTGGAGGATGTGCCGACGCATCTCGGCACTTGCCAGGGCGCTGTTCTTGTTGCGGATGGCGCGCACCACGGCTTCGTTTTCCTGCAGGCGTTCGGCCAAATGTTCGGGCGAGTTGCGCAGCACCTGGGCACTTTGCTTGAGGGCGTTGCTGGTCTGTTGCACCACGTTTTGAAAGATCGGGTTGGAGGTGAGGGCGAACAGTTCTTCGTGAAAGCCGATGTAGGCATTCATGCCCGCTTCGGCATCGCCGGCATCCAGGGCTTCACGCATGTCCATCAAGGTGAGCCGCAGTTGCCCGACTTCTTTACTGCTGATGGACTGGGCGACCAGGCCGACGATGAAGGGCTCGAGGGTGTAGCGCAGTTGCAGGATGTCTTCGAGGCTGGCGTCGGCCACGGCGTCGCTGGCGTGCGGCTCGCTGACGCTGGTTTCCAATACCACCACGCCCTTGCCGGGCATCGAGCGCACCAGGCCGAGGGTTTCCAGCACGATTACCGCTTCGCGCAGGCTCGGGCGGCTGATGCCCATCTGCTCGGCCAGTTCACGCTGGCCGGGCAGCATTTCGCCACGCCGCCACTGGCCACGCTTGAGTGCGGCGCGCAGTTTTTCTACGACTGAATTGACGACGGTTGAGGTGCTGATCACGTCTACGTCTCCTTGATGGTGCGAATACAATGGCCAAACTGGCGACGGTCAAAAGGTGGGAGCGGGCTGGCTCGCGAATGCGCGATGTCAGTCACCCCATGTGCAAGCTGAACCTGCACCTTCGCGAGCCAGCCCGCTCCCACAGCTGACCTGTGTCGCTCATAGAATGGGTCAGAACTCCTGATGCGCCGGCAGCACCGGCTTCTTGGCCTGGAAGGCATAGCCTTGCTGGCCGTTGAGCACCTTGTTGGCGCGTTGGATATCGATGTCTTTTTCCCAGCGAGCAATGGCCACCGTGGCGACGCAGTTGCCGATCAGGTTAGTCAATGCGCGCCCAATGCCCATGAACCAGTCGACCGCCAACACCAGCACCAGCCCTACGACGGGAATCGCCGGGATAGCGGTGAGGGTCGCCGCCAGAATCACCAGTGCCGAGCCGGGAATCCCGTGGGCGCCCTTGGAGGTAATCAACGACACCAGCAGGATGGTCAGCAAGTCGGTCATCGACAGCGGCGTGCCGGTGGCATTGGCAATAAACACGATGGCCAGGGTCAGGTAAATCGAAAAGCCGTCGAGGTTGAACGAGTAGCCCGTCGGAATCACCAGGCCTACGGTCGAGCTGCCAATGCCCAGGTGCTCGAGTTTGCGCATGATCTGTGGCAGTACCGCATCGGAGGAGGCGGTGCCCATCACGATCAGCAGTTCTTCGCGCAGGTACTTGAGCAACGGCAGCATGCGCAGGCCGGACACGCGCATCACCAGGCCAAGCACCACCGCGACAAAGACAAAGCAGGTCAGGTAGAACAAACCCACCAGGCTGCCCAGGTGTTGCAGCGAATCCAGGCCATAGGTGCTGGTGGTGAACGCAATGGCGCCGAACACGCCGATCGGCGCCAGGCGCACGATCATGCCCATGATGCGGAATATCACGTGGCTCAGCTCGTTGATCAACCGCGAAATGCCCGAGGCGGCTTCGCCCACCAGGTTCAGCGCGCTGCCGAACAGCACCGAGAACAGCAACACTTGCAGCACGTTGTTGTCGGCGAAGGCGCCGATCACCGAGTTGGGGATCAGGTCCATCAGGAACTGGCTGGTGCCGCGGATGTGTTGGCCTTTGTCGGCCAGTTCATTCAACCCGGCGGACGAAAGCTGTTCCAGATGAATATTCGCGCCTTGGCCGATACCGGTGCTGAACGCCATGATCAGGCCGATCACCAGTGCGACGGTGGTCAGCACTTCAAAGTAGATCACTGACTTGAGGCCGATGCGCCCGACTTTCTTCAAGTCGCCGGCGCCGGAAATACCGCTGACCACCACGCAGAATACGATCAGGCCAATCAGCATTTTGATCAGCTTGATAAAGCCGTCACCCAGGGGTTTGAGTTGCGAGGAGAATTCGGGAAGGGCCAGGCCGCAGATAATGCCCAGCATCAGGCCTATCACGACTTGCAGGAAAATCGAACGCGAGCACCATCTGAGCATGGGAGGGATCTCTATTCGGTGCCCTGGTGGTTCCAGGGCTTAATTGTTGTGGTCTTACCGGTAAGTCCAGTGCGCGGCCAGTCTACGCCGGGTTTTTTTGAAATCACAAGTAAATAATCAGCGGTTGACAGGTCCCGGTCTGACCAGCTGGTCGGCAAGCGTGGCGCTTGAGCGGTTGGCGGGCTGGAAAAAAATTCGCTTATCATCCGCGGCTTGAATCGCGAGGTGATTGATGGATGCATCAGGACTGACCACGGACGCCACAGGGCAGACCCACTGCACCTGGCGCACGGCGGCGCCGGAGTACCCGCGCTATCACGACCACGAGTGGGGCGTGCCGGTGGCGGATGATATTCAACTGTACGAGAAGATTTGCCTGGAAGGCTTTCAGGCCGGCATGGCGTGGATCACCATCCTGCGCAAGCGCGAGCAGTTTCGGGCTGCCTTCGAGGGCTTTGATTTTCGCCGCGTCGCGCAGTATGGCGAGGCGGATATCGCCCGCCTGATGAATGACCCCGGCATCGTGCGCAATCGGGCCAAGATCGTCTCCACCATCAACAACGCGCGCAGGGCGTGCGAACTGGTGGATGAAACCGGCTCGCTGGCCCATTGGATATGGGCGTTCGAGCCAGCCGAGGCGGAGCGCCCGGCCGTGGTAGACATGGCTTACTGGACCGGCAACCCAACGTCACCAGCTTCGGTGCGCTTATCCAAAGCCTTGAAAAAACGCGGCTGGACCTTTGTCGGCCCGACCACGATGTATGCGTTGATGCAGGCGATGGGCATGGTCAATGATCACTTGGAAGGCTGTGCCTGCCGACCGCAGATCGAGCAGCTGCGCCGCCAGTTCAAACGCCCCTGAGCCTCTGGCCCAAGCCAATCCAAAGTGTGGGAGCGGGCTTGCCCGCGAAGGCGCTGTGTCAGTCTCCAGCTGTGGAGGCTGAACCGCCGTCTTCGCGAGCAAGCCCGCTCCCACAGGGGGGTTGTGGCGTAGCTGATTACTGTGGCAGCGGCGTCAGCACCTCGGCCTTGTCATCCAGCACCATCACCACCAGCAGCTTGGCCGGCTGGGTCTGGCTGGCATTGCTTGATTCAAAGTGCCGCGAGCCGGCCGGTTCATAGAACGACTCACCGACCTTGTAGGTAATCGCCTTTTCATCGTTGACTCGCGAGGTGATCTCACCCTCCAGCACATACGCCACGGCAGTGCCGGTGTGGCTGTGCGGCACGGTGGCCTGGCCGGGGGCGTAATCGACGGTGAGCATGATGGTTTTCTTGCCGGGCACATTGGTCAAGGCGTGTTCCTGCAGCACCTTGATGGATTCCTGGTTGTAAACCGGCTCGTGGGCGAGGGCGCTGAGCGAGGCGAGCATCAGGGTGGCAGCGAGCAGTCGTTTCATGATGAGGTTTCCGAGAAGTTCGAGACCTCTTCACCCTACGCCGCCGAGCGCACCGGACCAATGACCAATGCGCGGGAAAACCCGCTAGCCAATCTGCTGCAGAATATCGCGCAGCCGGTCCAGCGCCGGGTCGATGTCGAGCAGCTCGATGGCGCCGAAGCCGATGATCAAACCTTGGCGCACGGGGGTGTCATGGAAGAACACATCCACCGGGTACACCCCCACTTCCACGCGCCGCGCCAGTTCCATCAGCAACGGGATATTCACCGGCACCTTGCACAGCGCCGCCATGTGAAACCCCGCCACGCTGGGTACCGCTTCAAACCAGGGCGCCAAGTCACCTGCCAGGCGCTGCAGGATGCGTTCGCGGCGCCCGGCGTACACCGTGTGGCAGCGGCGAATGTGCTTGAGCAAGTAGCCTTCGCTGATGAACTTGGCCAGTGCCCATTGCGGCAGGGTGGAACTGTGTTGATCGGTCAGTTGCTTGGCCTTGAGCACCGCGCCGTAAATGGCCGGCGGCAGCACCGCATAGCCCAGGCGTAACTCCGGCAGCAGAGTTTTCGAGAAGGTCCCGACGTACGTGACCACGCCACGGCTGTCCATGCTTTGCAGGGAATCGGTGGGGCGGCCTTCGTAGCGAAATTCGCTGTCGTAGTCGTCTTCAATGATGATCGCGCCCAGCTCGAACGCGCGCGCCAGCAAAGCTTCGCGGCGCGCCAGGCTCATGGGCATGCCCAGGGGAAACTGGTGGGAAGGGGTCACGTAGATCAGCCGTGTGCCGTCCGGGATCAGGTCGACCTGAATGCCTTGCGCGTCGACCGGCACGCCGGCAACGTGGGCGCCCATGGCCATGAACAGCTGGCGCGCCGGGCTGTAGCCGGGGTCTTCCATGGCGACCGTGGTGCCCGGTTCGAGCACCACGCGGGCGATCAGGTCCAGTGCCTGCTGCGCGCCATTGGTCACCACGATGTCGTCGGCGCGGCATTTCACCCCGCGTGAAAATGCGACGTGCCCGGCGATGGCCTCGCGCAGCGCGGGCAAACCTTCCGGTTGACTGTAAAAGCCGCTGTCCCGGGCGATACGCCGCAACGCATCCTGGGTACAACGCCGCCATTCATCCTGGGGGAACTGATTGCGGGTGGTGGCGCCTCCGATAAATTCATAGCGCAGCGTGCTGTCGCGCGTGGGGTGGCGCATGGGCGAGGGCAGCGCCGCCCATTTGCCCAGGTTGGCGGCACAGGCCAGGTCGGCGGCGGTTTGCACGCGCTCAGTCTGCACTGGATGGGCATTGACGAAAGTGCCGCGGCCGGTCTTGCCCACCAGCAGGCCTTCGTACGTCAGGGTGGCATAGGTGTCAGACACGGTTTTGCGCGACACGCCGATTTGCTCGGCCAACAGGCGGCTGGGCGGCAGTTGCGCGCCGACAGCCAGGCGTCCGGACGCAATGGCTTCACGCAACTGCCGGTACAGCTGTTCGGCCAGGTCTTTGCGGCCGTTGATCACCACGTGCAGTTCCATGTTTCATCCCAAGGCAGTCGCTCTGGGCCAAGACTACTCGCTCGCGCAGCGCGCTCAAAATGGTCTGCGCATAAACCGCTCGATTGGCTATAGGGCTTATGGGGCGCGGGCTCTAGGCTAGCGCACAATGACTTGCCCGCCCGAGAGCCGCCCATGGAACGCCGTCTGGATTACTACACCGCCTCACCGCAAGCGCTTAAAGGCATGTTGATGCTGGAGGCGGCGACCTTTGAGCTGTCCATCGAAAAGCCGCTGCTGGAGTTGATCAAGGTCCGCGTCTCGCAGCTCAACCACTGTGGGTTTTGCACCGACATGCATTCGATGGCAGCGCGTCAGCGTGGCGAGAGCGAGCGACGCCTGTTTGCACTGTGCGTATGGCGTGATTCGCCGTTTTTCAGCGCGCGGGAGAAGGCCGCGTTGGCCTGGAGCGAGTCGGTGGCGACACTGCCGACGTCAAGTGTCTCGGATGAACTCTACACGGCAGTGCGCGTGGAGTTCAGCGAACAGGAATTGGTGGACCTGACCATGGCGGTGTCCAGCATCAGTGGCTGGAACCGCCTGGCGGTGAGCTTTCGCCAGCAACCGCCGAATGCTTAATCAGGACAGGAAGCCGCCGTCCACATTCAGCGACACGCCGGTGGTGTAGCTGGAGGCGTCGCTGGCCAGAAACAGCACCGCGCCGGCCATTTCGCTCGGGTCGGCCACGCGCTTGAGCGGGATCTGCGCCAGCGCCATTTTCAGGATCGAATCATTCTTCACCAGCGCCGAGGCGAACTTGGTGTCGGTCAGGCCCGGCAGCAGGGCGTTGCAACGAATGCCGAACGCTGCGCATTCCTTGGCGAATACCTTGGTCATGTTGATCACGGCGGCCTTGGTCACCGAGTAGATGCCCTGGAACACGCCAGGGGAAATGCCGTTGATCGACGCCACGTTGATGATGCTGCCGCCCCCGTTGTCGCGCATCAGCTTGCCGGCTTCCACCGACATGAAGAAGTAGCCGCGAATGTTCACGTCCACAGTCTTCTGGAAGGCGCCGAGGTCGGTGTCCAGCACGTTGCAGAACTGCGGGTTGGTGGCGGCGTTGTTGACGAGGATATCCAGGCGGCCGAACTGTTCACGGATACCGGCAAACACTTGGGTGATCTGCTCCATTTCACCGATGTGGCAGGCCACGGCCGTGGCCTTGCCGCCGGCGGCGATGATTGCATCCGCCACGTGCTGGCAGCCTTCCAGTTTGCGGCTGGAGACGATCACATGGGCGCCTTGCTGGGCCAGCAGCTTGGCGATGGCTTCACCGATACCGCGGCTGGCGCCGGACACAAAAGCAATCTTGCCGTCGAGGTCGAACAGGTGGGTCTTGGACATGAAGGGTTCCTTGTTCTTGCAGTCAGAGGGCTGATTTGGCGATGACGTTCAGGCTCATTTGCTCCAGCAGCTTGTTCATGTGGATGAACTGCGCAAAGCGTTTGTCCTGGGTCTGGCCGTGGAAGAAGCGGTAGTAGATCTGTTGCACGATGCCGGCCAGGCGGAACAGGCCATAGGTGTAGTAGAAGTCGAAATTGTCGATCTGAATGCCCGAGCGCTCGGCGTAATAATCGACGAACTGGCGGCGGGTCAGCATGCCGGGGGCGTTGCTTGGCTGGCGACGCATCAGTTGCACCGGTGCCGGGTCGGCGGCTTCGATCCAGTAGGCGAGGGTGTTGCCCAAGTCCATCAGCGGGTCGCCCAACGTAGTGAGTTCCCAGTCCAGCACACCAATGATCTGCATCGGGTTTTGCGGGTCGAGGATCACGTTGTCGAAGCGGTAGTCGTTGTGCACGATGCTGGAGGTTGGATGGTCGGCCGGCATCTTGTCGTTGAGCCAGGCGCGCACTTTCTCCCAGCTTGGGGCATCTGGGGTCAGGGCTTTCTCGTAGCGATCACTCCAGCCGCGAATCTGACGCGCTACATACCCTTCGGGCTTGCCCAGGTCGGCCAGGCCGCAGGCGGCGTAATCCACCTGGTGCAGTTCGACGAACTTGTCGATAAAGCTTTTGCACAGCGCCTCGGTCTTGGTGGCGTCCAGGCCCAGTTCGGCGGGCAAGTCGGAGCGCAGGATGATGCCGTTGACGCGCTCCATCACGTAGAACTCGGCGCCGATCACCGACTCATCGGTGCAATGCACGTAGGCCTTGGGGCAATACGGGAAGCCATCTTTCAACTGGTTGAGAATGCGGTATTCGCGGCCCATGTCGTGGGCGGACTTGGCCTTGTGGCCAAAGGGCGGGCGGCGTAGCACGAATTCCCGGTCCGGGTATTCCAGCAAGTAAGTCAGGTTGGACGCGCCACCGGGGAACTGGCTGATTTTGACCGCGCCGTGCAGGCCCGCAATATGCGCCTTGAGGTAGGGATCGATGAGGCTGGCATCAAGTTCTTCGCCTGGGCGAATCTGGGTCGATTGGTCGTTAAGCGCCATGCTTATCCCTTCTGCTTATTCTAAAGGCCTTGGACTATTGGCTAATCTAATGCGCACCGCCGTCCAGCGACAAGGTCGGGGCGGCTTAATAGGTTAGCGTGTTGGATGATGATCAGCGGGCCTGATGCGCTCAAATCACCAGCATCGCCCGGCCAGCGGGGTTGCAGGACAGGTTGGCACCGATTTCGACTTTTGCCAGGTCAATGCCAAGGCCGGCGAGCAGGTTATTGACGATGGGGTCGAGAAGCGGCCCGAGTACCCCGCCAATCACGCCTCCAAGCATTGACAGCAAGCCATTGAGCAGGCCCGTGACCAGGCCCAGCACGGCGCCCAACAGGCTGGCGATTTTCGGTGGATGGTTGATCAGTTGGATGCCGGTGAGCGTTTCTTTGAGGCTGCTGACGACGTTCGAGGCAGCGAATTGATAATACGTCGGGGGCAGATTGACCGCCGGCGGGTTGGTGTAGGTGTGCGCGCGTTCGGTCCGGGCCACATCGCTGTCGACGCGCACGCCCAGCCCGCCTGCCGCGAAGGCTTGCCGGTCGCCACAGACGCCGGTGCCGCGCTTGCAGGTCTTGGTACCGATATCCACCACCGGGTACTCGTCGACGTGCAGCGTTTGGGTGGATGAAAACAGGTTTTTCGGATCAACCTGCCCAATCATCACGTGCAGGGCCGAGGTTTCGCCGAGCACCGACAATGATTTTTTGCCGCTGTCGCACCTGTAATCCGTGACCTTGGCGCTGCCACCGGCGGCCTCCAGGGCAATGTCGAGTGTGTCGCCGATCTCAAGGCTGGTGACCAGGCAACAATTGGGGTCAAGCAGCCCCAACAAGCCGCTCAGTACCTCATTCAACGCCTGCACCACGCCCCCCAGCGCGTTATTGACCAGCGTGACGATCGGCAGCCTGACCGAAATCAATGTGCGCACTTGCGCGGTTCGCACATAAATAGGCTGTGTGGCGATGTTCTTCGGGTCGCCGATGCTTGAGAGTTGCCCAGGCTCGATCACTTTGGTCGAGACAGTGACGCCCAGCAGCCCCAGCACATCCACCGGCAGCTCAACGGCAACGGCGCTGGCCTTGTTCGACAACTGCACAAAGCCCTGGATCAGGTTGAACAGTTGCAGGTTCACATCCAGCGCACTTTTGTCCGTGCCGTTCTAGATATTGATCAGGTCGCCCAAGTGCAGGATTTGCGTACCCGGCGCAATCAGCTTGATGGCTTCGAGGTTGTTGATGACGAGGGTGACCGCGTCACCACCGAGCTTGAGCACGTCGATGGCGGCCTGGATCAGTTGGCCGACGGTGGCGTCGGTCTTGAGCAACTGATCGTAATTGCCGGCGCTGACGTTCAGGCGGATGGCCAAGGCATCCAGGTACTTGAGCAGACTGATATTGGTATTGATCAAACCGTTCCAGCCCACCGCGTCGAGCTGCAATTTGCCGCCCAGCAAGCCGCCGATCAAGGCGTTGAGGGCCACGGATTTGGTGCTGTCGACGGTCAACAAGGTGCTGCGCACGGTGAGTGACGCCACTGTCGGGGCTGGCGCGGCAGCGACCGCCGTGGCGCTCAAGAGCGTCATCATGTTGAGGGGTTGAGCCGAGAACAGCGTGAGTAAGCCATGGGCCAGGCTAGTGTGCACACGGTGGGTGGCGATGACACGGATAGCATCGGTTTTGGCCGGGTCGGCGTTGAAGGTGCGCATGAAGTCAGCACCCGTGGCCAGGGTGCCGCAGGCAACTGCCAGGGTGCGATTGTCGTCAATGTTGAAGTGGTTGCGCGCGGCGCTTTGAGTCGCAAACAGGGCCGCATTGTTATTGGGCGCCGCGCACGTGCCGCTGCGGCTGACCGCTTCGAGCGCTGCTGTGTCGACCACACGCTGTAACTTGCGCTTCTCCAGGTACAAGCGACCGCTGTCGACCACCAGCAATAGAAACAACAGCGCAACCCCAAGGGTCACCGCGCCGATCAAACCGATGGCACCGCGCTGGCGGGCCGGGCCGAGTCCGTGGCCAAACATTCTGCGATCCTTCGCCGGTCATGCACCGACGTCCTGAGCATCCCCGCAAAGCAGTGTAGTCAGGTTTCACGTCGGCGCTGGCTATTCGCTACTAGTTGCGCGGCGGCAGCGTCACCGGGGTAAGCACCGGGCGGCCGGCAAAGTACTCCACCAGGTTATCGGCCACGCGCTGCACCGTATCGTGGGCGGCTTCGGGAGACAGGCCGGCCACGTGGGAGGTGAGTACGGTATTGCTCAGGCGCTTGAGGGCGTCCGGCACTTTGGGTTCGTCGTCGAACACATCCAGTGCCGCGCCGCCGATTCGCCGTTGCTCGAGGGCCGCCACCAGGTCCGCCGTGACTACCACGCTGCCGCGCCCGATGTTCACCAGGTAGCCGTTCGGCCCCAGCGCATCCAGGGCGTGGCGATCAATCAGGTGACGGGTGCTTGCACCGCCGGGGGTGGCCAGGATCAGGAAGTCCGAGATGCGCGCCAGTTCCACGGCGGTGGCGCAATAGGTGTAGTCCACGTCATCGCGGGGCTGGCGGTTGTGATAGCTCACCTCCATGCCGAAGCCGAGTGCCGCGCGCTTGGCGATTTCCATGCCCACTGCGCCGAGCCCGAGGATGCCCAATTGCTTGCCGCCCAGGGACGGGCGCATCACCTTCGGCCATTCGCCGCGACGCACTGCCGCGTCGGTCTGGGGGACGCCGCGCACCAGCGACAGCAGCAAGGCCATGGCGTGGTCGGCCACCGACGGCGCATTCACCCCGGCGCCGTTAGTGACGACGATCCCGCGGTTGCTGGCCGCCTGCAGGTCCACATGCTCGTAACCGGCACCGATCACGCAGATGATCTCGAGCAGGGGCAATGCGGCGATTTCCTCGGCATACAGCCCCAGCGGGCCACGGGTCAGCACGGCCTTGATCTGCCCGCCATGCGCCTTGATCGCCTGGGCGCGTTCGGCCGGCGTCGGCGCCAGAATCACGTGAAAGTCGTTGCTCTCGATGATTTGCAGGTATTCGTTGATGGTTTCAACCAGGACCAGAACAGTGGTGGACATCGGAAGGCTCTTCCTGAAGGGTTTGAGAGGTGAGTATGCGGGATTTGTAAGACAGAACGTTTTGTTCGGCCAGAAAAATCCCACATAGACGCCGTTAGAACGCGATGCTGTGCGCTTTCACCCGTTTCACAAACGCCCCGGCCAGGGTCGCATTGTGATGCGCGATGATCGCCTCGGCCGACAACGCCGGGGTGTCCATGCAGGTGTGGCTGTCTTCCGGCAAGATCACCGAAAACCCGAGTTCCACGGCGACTCGGCAGGTGGTGTCGATGCAGAACTGGGTTTTCATCCCCACGATCACCAGTTCATTTACCTGCGCCGCCGCCAGTTGCCGGGCGAGGTCAGTGCCCAAAAAGCAGCTGGGGCGGGTTTTATTGAACAGGTGGTCGCGGGCTTCGTCGACAGCCAGGCCGGGCCACAGCTGCCAGAGCGCGCTGCCGGCTTCAATCGGCGAGCCCGCCGGGCCGGTGTGGCGGGCGACGAAGATCGGCGCGTTGACTGCGCGGGCGCGCTGAATCAGCTGGTTGATGTTCTCCAGTACCCGTTCGCGCTGGAAAGGTTTGTCCGGGCCATCGTATAAACCGGTTTGCATATCGACGATCAGCAGGGCGTTTGCCATGGTCTTGCTCCTTGCAGTGGCCAGAGGGCGGGGCAATAAAAAGGCCCCGTCCATTGCTGGCGGGGCCTTGGGTTGAATCCGGGTGTTTTAGCTCAAGCACCCACAGCAACCGCACGACCCGCCATAAGCGGTCGTGGTGGTGGTGCAGGTGAGGTGCAGCTCAATAGGCTTCATGGCCCGATCATGCTGGGACGGGCGCAGGGCTGTCAACGGACGCGGTCGATTTCGCCTCGGGTAGCAGCGTATTTCGTGCTGCCTCCAGGAATTCGTCCGACAAGCTACTGCCGCGCGTCGCACGAGCGAGCGTGACGGCGCCGATCATCATCGCGTAGTTGGCCAGCATGGCCTGGCGGTCTTGGGCCTGAAACTGCGCAAAGATCTCCAGCGACCGTTCAACACCGGCAATGAAGGTGCGCTGTAATTGCGTGTTGGCGGGCTCATGGCACATGTCCGGGGTAAAGGCCGATATCGGGCAGCCATCACCGGGATTGTCGCGGTGGGTGGCCGAAAAATAGTGGCGCAAGATGGCCTCGCATGCCGATTGCGGGTCTTCACTGCGCTCGACTTTGTCCTGCCAACCCTGGTTCGAATGCTCAAAGGCCTTCTGGCAGGCTTCGTTGGCCAAGGCTTCCTTGGACGCGAAATGCCCGTAGAAACCACCGTGGGTCAGCCCGGCGGCGGCCATCACGTCCGCCAGGCTGATGCCGTGCAGGCCGCGCTCGCGAAACAGGTGCGTGGCGGCCTCCACGATGATTTCACGGTTGAGTTCGGCTTGTTTGCGGGACACGCGAGGCATGACAGGGCTCTCAGAATAAAGGCGGGCGTTGCCTGAAAAGTACAGCAAAGCCCGCGATTCTAAAATAGATTTGTTTGGGCATGTATTATCTCGACGGCGCTGCAGCCCTCTGGAACCGCTGCCTGCAGCGACCCCGACTGATCTGTCCAAGGCCACCGTTCCTCAGCTAAGTCTTTGCTTATTCAGGAGAATCCCGGACAATCGCGCGCTTGTTATGGTCGGGGCGCTGCCTGTCAGGTTTTTCTGACTCGTCCCGGCTGTGGAAATGCGGAGATCCGACCGGATGAATGATCAGGCCAATAGCGTCGACGAACGCTATGCAACGACACCTGCAACCCTCACGCGCTGGAGCCGCCAGGACACCACCTGGATGCTTGGCCTGTTCGGCACCGCCATCGGCGCCGGTACTTTGTTTTTGCCTATCAACGCGGGCCTCGGGGGCTTCTGGCCGCTGGTGATCCTGGCGCTGCTGGCATTCCCGATGACGTTCTTTGCCCACCGTGGCCTGACTCGTTTCGTCCTGTCCGGCCGTGAAGGTTCGGACATTACCGACGTGGTCGAAGAGCATTTCGGTCTCAAGGCCGGCGCACTGATCACCTTGCTGTACTTTTTCGCGATCTTCCCGATCCTGCTGATCTACAGCGTGGCCCTGACCAACACCGTCAGCAGTTTCATGGAACACCAGCTGCACATCATGCCGCCGCCGCGCGCGATCCTGGCGTTTGTGCTGATCCTTGGCCTGTTGGCCGTGGTGCGGTGCGGCGAGCAAGTGATCGTCAAGGCCATGAGCCTGATGGTGTATCCGTTTATCGTCGCGTTGCTGTTTCTGGCCGTGTACCTGATCCCGCACTGGACCGGCGGCATTCTCAGCACCGCCAGTGAAGTGCCGGCGCCGTCGGCGTTGCTCAACACACTGTGGCTGGCGATTCCGGTGATGGTGTTCTCGTTCAACCATTCGCCGATCATCTCGGCCTTTGCGGTGGACCAGAAGCGCCAGTACGGTGCCAACGCGGATGAGCGCAGCTCGCAGATCCTGTGCCGCGCACACCTGTTGATGGTGGTGATGGTGCTGTTCTTCGTGTTCAGCTGTGTACTGACCCTGACGCCGGCGCAACTGGCCGAAGCGAAAGCACAGAACCTGTCGATCCTGTCGTACCTGGCCAACCACTTCGACAACCCGACCATCGCCTTCGCCGCGCCGTTGATTGCGTTCGTGGCGATTGCCAAGTCGTTCCTGGGCCACTACATCGGCGCCAGTGAAGGCCTCAAGGGCCTGGTGCTCAAGACCGGTCGCCGCCCGGCGGCCAAGTCATTGGACCGCATGACCGCCGCCTTCATGCTGGTGGTGTGCTGGATCGTCGCCACGCTGAACCCGAGCATCCTCGGCATGATCGAGACGCTGGGCGGGCCGATCATTGCGTCGATCCTGTTCCTGATGCCGATGTATGCGATCCGCAAAGTGCCCGCCATGGCCAAGTACCGCGGGCAGGCGTCCAATGTGTTTGTCACTGCTGTTGGTCTGGTCGCGATTACCGCGCTGGTCTACTCGCTGCTGTCCTGACACCGAGCTGCGCTGCCCAAGGCCGATTCGCGCACTCCGCGAATCGGTCTTTTTTTGGCCTTGGAAAACCTGTCGAGTCTCGACCCCGGGCAGGCAATGAGGACTAAGCTGTCGGCATAGTCATTTCCTGTGGAGAGATTCATGGCACGGCCGCGCCCGCAACTGATTACCTGCAAACTGGAAAAACTGCATCCGACGCAATTGACCGTCGGCATGGCTGAAGTCGCTACCAAGCGCGAAGCCTGGACCAAGCTCAAACGCAAGGAACGCGCCGCCGCGCTCGACAAGCACTGGTTTCCTTGCGTGCTGGGGCCGGACGAGCGTTATTACATCACCGATCACCACCATTTCGGCCTGGCGCTGCTGCTGGAAGAGGTCAAGAGTGTTTCGTTGCTGATGCTCAAGGACTTGTCGTTTGTGGAGCGCAGCACTTTCTGGAATGTCATGGCGTTCAATCAGTGGGTGCATCCCTACGACGCGCGTGGCTTGCGTCGAACCTACGAAGCCATTCCGCGCAAGATTACCGACCTGCAGGACGATCCCTACCGCAGCCTGGCGGGCCTGTTGCGCATGGCGGGTGGCTACGCCAAGGACGCGACGCCGTTCAGCGAATTTCTGTGGGCCGACTTCTTTCGCAGCCGCATCGGCAGCGACGTGGTCAGCCAGCCGAACGCCAAGCTGTTGAGCAAGGCCATGGGCCTGGCGCGCAGCCAGGAAGCACGTTATTTGCCGGGATGGGTCGGGCCGATTGAAAACTGAAACAGTTGACCCGGTTGCCGCGCCACCCAATCGCACCCAGGACCTGCTCGCCGGGTTATCCATTGCCGGTTTGCTGCTGCCGGAGGCCGTGGCTTATTCCAGTATCGCCGCGCTACCGCCCCAGGCCGGGGTCATTGCGCTGTTTGCCGGGCTGGTGTGCTACGGCCTGTTCGGCACCAGCCGGTTTGCGATTGTCTCGGCGACATCGTCCTCGGCAGCCGTCCTCGCGGCCGCCACCGCCAGTCTGGCGGGTGGTGATCCGGCGCTGAGGCTGGCCCTGGCATTCGGGCTGGTGTTGATCACTGGCGTGCTGTTCTTGTTGGCCGGGCTGTTCAAGCTCGGTGGCGTGACTTCGTTTATCGCTAAGCCGGTGTTGCGCGGGTTTGCCTTCGGCCTGGCGCTGACCATCATTCTCAAGCAGTTGGCCAGCGTCGTCGGCGTGCACCTGACCGATAACAACCTGATCCGCTTCCTGCCGCAACTGATAGAGCAACTGCCTGGATGGAACTGGCCGGCAGCAATGGTCGCGGCGGTTGCGTTGATGGTGTTGTGGTTGTGCGCGCGTATTCCGCGTCTGCCGGGTGGGCTGCTGGTGGTGATTCTGGGAATCGTCGCCGGGCAGTACCTGGATTTGCAGGCCCATGGCGTGGCGCTGATCGGCCTGATCGACCTGCGTCTTGAGTTGGGGCATTTGCCGGTGCTGCCGTTTGCCGACTGGCTGCGCCTGGGGGAGTTGGCGTTTGCTTTGGTGATGATCCTGTATGCGGAGTCCTACGGCTCTATCAGCTCGTTCGCGCTTAAACACGGCGATCGCGTGTCATCCAACCGCGACTTGCTCGCGCTGGGTGCGGCCAACCTGATCTCTGGGTTGTTTCACGGCATGCCAGCCGGTGCCGGTTATTCCGCGACTTCGGCCAATGAGGCCGCCGGTGCCGGTTCGCGCCTGGCCGGAATCGTAGCCGCGCTAGTGGTGCTGGTGATTGTGCTGACGGTGCTGCCTTATGTCGCGCTGACCCCGGAGCCGGTGCTTGCCGCCATCGTCATCTACGCGCTGGGCCGTGGTTTGAGCCTGCAGCCGCTGGGGCGTTATTTTCTCTGGCGGCGCGATCGTCTGCTGGTGATCTGTGCCGTGGCGGCGGTGCTGGTGTTGGGCGTGCTGGATGGCTTGCTGGTGTCGGTAGCGATCAGCGTGGTGCTGATGCTGCGGCAGATGTCGGCGGCTGATATCCAGGTGCTGGGGCGCTTGGGTGACAATCATGACTTTGTTGATCGTGAGCACCACGCCGATGCCGTGCAAGTGCCGGGTCTACTGATCGTACGGCCCAGCGAGGCGCTGTTTTTCGCGAATGCCGAGCGCATCCTGGGTGCGGCATTGCGCCTGATGCGCCAGTCGCCGGTGGAGGCGGTGGTGCTGAGCCTGGAAGAATCTCCGGATTTGGATGGCACCAGTATCGAAGCGCTGGCGGCGTTTTTTGCGCAGGTGCGCGGGGAGGGCAAGCGTTTGGTGCTGGCGCGTGTGCGGCATGAGGCGTTGGACGTGCTGCAAGGCTTGCCGGAGGCGCTTGCGCCACAGGTCTTGCTCAGTGGTCTGAGCGTTGATGGCGCTGTGCAATTGGCGCTGCGGCACCCGTCCTGAGTGTGCAAAGCGTCAAGTGTGGGAGCCGGCAAGCCAGCTCCCACAGGTGTTTTGTGATGGCTGTATGCCCGGCATAAAAAACGCCGCGTACCTTGCGATACGCGGCGCTGATTTACCCGGTGTAGCTACATCAACACACCTTAGGCTTGAATCACCGGGATGTTGGCGCTTGCTGCGATTTTGCGGAACTCGGCGATCTGGTCGAAGTTCAGGTAGCGGTAGACGTCACTGGCCATGGTGTCCAGTTTGGCCGCGTAGCCCATGTACTCTTCGACGGTCGGCAGGCGACCCAGCGTGGAAGCCACTGCCGCCAGCTCAGCCGAGGCCAGGTAGACGTTGGCACCATCACCCAGACGGTTCGGGAAGTTACGGGTCGAGGTCGACACAACGGTCGAGTTCGGTTCTACGCGTGCCTGGTTACCCATGCACAGCGAGCAGCCCGGCATTTCCATGCGCGCGCCAGCCTTGCCGTAGATGCCGTAGTAGCCTTCTTCGGTCAGTTGGTGAGCGTCCATCTTGGTCGGCGGCGACAGCCACAGACGGGTTGGCAGCTGACCCTTGACCTGTTCCAGCAACTTACCGGCAGCGCGGAAGTGACCGATGTTGGTCATGCACGAGCCGATGAACACTTCGTCGATCTTCTCGCCGGCAACGCTGGACAACAGACGGGCATCGTCCGGGTCGTTAGGTGCGCAGAGGATCGGCTCGTTGATTTCAGCCAGGTCGATTTCGATGATTTCGGCGTATTCCGCGTCGGCATCGGCTTCCATCAACTCAGGGTTGGCAACCCAGGCTTCCATCGCTTGAGCACGACGTTCCAGGGTACGTGCATCGCCGTAGCCTTCGCCGATCATCCAGCGCAGCAGGGTGATGTTGGAGTTCAGGTACTCGGTGACCGAGTCTTTCGACAGCTTGATGGTGCAACCGGCAGCCGAACGTTCGGCCGAGGCGTCGGACAGCTCGAAAGCCTGTTCCAGCGTCAGGTCGTTCAGGCCTTCGATCTCCAGGATGCGACCGGAGAAGGCGTTCTTCTTGCCTTTCTTCTCTACGGTCAGCAGGCCAGCCTGGATCGCGTAGTAAGGAATGGCGTGAACCAGGTCACGCAGGGTGATGCCCGGTTGCATTTTGCCTTTGAAGCGCACCAGGATCGATTCCGGCATGTCCAGTGGCATGACGCCAGTGGCTGCGGCGAACGCGACCAGACCGGAACCGGCCGGGAACGAGATGCCCATCGGGAAACGGGTATGGGAGTCGCCACCGGTGCCGACGGTGTCCGGCAGCAGCATGCGGTTCAGCCAGCTGTGGATGATGCCGTCGCCTGGACGCAGCGATACACCACCACGGGTCATGATGAAGTCAGGCAGGGTGTGGTGGGTGGTCACGTCGATCGGCTTAGGGTAAGCCGCGGTGTGGCAGAACGACTGCATCACCAGATCGGTCGAGAAGCCCAGGCACGCCAGGTCTTTGAGTTCGTCACGGGTCATCGGACCGGTGGTGTCCTGGGAACCCACGGTGGTCATCTTCGGTTCGCAGTAGGTGCCAGGACGAACGCCTTTGCCTTCTGCCAGACCGCAGGCGCGACCCACCATTTTTTGCGCCAGGGTGAAGCCCTTGTCGCTTTCAGCCGGTGCTTCCGGCAGCTTGAACAGCGTCGAAGGCGGCAGGCCGAGTTCGGCACGTGCCTTCTCGGTCAGGCCACGGCCGATGATCAACGGGATACGGCCGCCGGCGCGGACTTCGTCCAACAGCACCGGGGTCTTCATTTCGAAGGTGGTCAGGACTTCATCGGTGCCGTGTTTGCAGACTTTGCCAGCATGCGGGTACAGGTCGATTACGTCGCCCATGTTCATGTTGGTGACGTCGAATTCGATTGGCAGTGCGCCGGCATCTTCCATGGTGTTGTAGAAGATGGGAGCGATCTTGCTGCCGAAGCAGAAGCCGCCAGCGCGCTTGTTCGGCACGTAAGGAACGTCGTCGCCGAAGAACCACAGCACGGAGTTGGTCGCCGATTTACGCGACGAACCGGTACCGACCACGTCACCGACGTAGGCGATCGGGAAGCCTTGGCCACGCATCTCTTCGATCTGCTTCATCGGGCCGGTCTTGCCTTGCTCGTCCGGCACGATGCCTTCGCGAGCCATTTTCAGCATGGCCAGGGCGTGCAGCGGGATGTCAGGGCGGGACCAGGCGTCAGGGGCAGGGGACAGGTCGTCGGTGTTGGTTTCGCCGGTGACCTTGAACACGCGCAGGCTGATCTTGTCGGCCAGGGTAGGGCGGTTCTTGAACCACTCGCCATCAGCCCAGGATTGCAGCACGGCTTTGGCGTGCTCGTTGCCGTTCTTGGCTTTTTCAGCCACGTCGTGGAACGCATCGAACATCAGCAGGGTGTGCTTGAGTTGGGCGGCAGCGACAGGCGCCAACTCGGCGTCGTCCAGCAGCTCGACCAACGTCACGATGTTGTAGCCGCCTTGCATGGTGCCAAGCAATTCAACAGCGCGCTTTTTGTCGATCAGGGGGGAAGTGGCTTCGCCCTTGGCCAGGGCAGACAGGAAACCGGCCTTGACGTAGGCAGCTTCGTCAACGCCTGGTGGAATGCGGTTGGTGATCAGGTCAACGAGGAATTCTTCTTCGCCAGCCGGGGGATTTTTCAGCAGCTCGACCAGGCCTGCGGTTTGTTCGGCGTTAAGCGGCTGGGGAACGATACCCAGTGCTGCACGCTCTTCGATATGTTTGCGGTAGGCTTCAAGCACAGTTATTACCCTCATCAGTGGTCCCACGGGACGCTCATCCAGAAATGAACGGCACGCATGCGCTCGGGGGCTTTTTGGGCCGCAAAGCCAGCGCTGCCGGCATTCCTCACAGAAGCTGCTTTCAAAGTTTTACGCCTGCAGAACGGAGCTGATGAGGGTTGGCGCTGGCAATTACCTACCGGGTAATAACCATCGCCAACACCGTTCTGAAGGAACGACTGTGCTCGTGACGCTTTGAAAACAGCTTCCAGCGGATTATTGGCGCCTTACAAGGCCGGATGATTCTACGGCAAAAAAAATCTAAAGGTAAGTTGCCTAACCAAGTTTGCTGGGTGATCAACCTTAGACAAAGGGCTAACATGCGGCATTGTTTCGCGGATTTGTGTGTCGTTGCCTATGCCCAACCAAACCATCAAGACCCCCTGCGTCGGCCTGTGCTCCACGGTTTACGGCGATCTCGTGTGCCGTGGCTGCAAGCGCTTCCACCACGAAGTGATCCTGTGGAATGGCTATAACGAGGAAGAAAAACGCGCGGTATGGCTGCGGCTCGAGCAACTGCTGGTGCAGGTGATGGCCGGTAAACTCGAAGTGTTCGATCCCAAGAGGCTGCGCGGGCAGTTGGAGCAGCGCAAGATTCGCTTTGTGCCGCACCAGTCCGAGTACTGCTGGGCCTACCAATTGATCGCCCGGGGCGCACGGGTGATTTCCAACCTGGAAGCCTATGGCATGGTGCTGCTGCCAGAGTTTCGCGACTGGGCGCTGCCGGAGCTGCGCGATGCGATTGATCGGGAGTTTTTTATCCTCTCGGAGGCGCACTACCAGCGCTACATCGCCCCGGGGTTCCTCAACGATGCATTTGCTGGCTGACACCGCACAGCAAAAATGTGGGAGCGGGCTTGCTCGCGAAGAGGGAGTGTCAGCCAATCAATTAATTGACTGATCCGCCGCTTTCGCGAGCAAGCCCGCTCCCACAGGGGATTTTCAGTGGGTCACGCCTTGGTCGCCAGCGCTTCCAGATGATCCATCAGTTCCTGCGGCTTGAGCACCAGCACATCGCTCTGTACCTCGTCGAGCACCACCTCCGCCGTATTCCCGATCAATGCTCCGGAAATCCCGGTGCGCGCCACGGTGCCGATAATCGTCACCGCCGCCTGCCACTTATGCGCCGCATGGGGAATCAATACATCTGCCGGGCCTTCTTCGATGTGCAAATGGGTGTCGTCGATATCGAACTCGGCCTGGAACGTCTTGCACTGCTCGCGATAGCGCGCCTCGATGGTTTCCTTGAGCTGAAACGTCGGGTCACTGGCCGACAGCATGGGCGAGGGATGGGCGCTGATCACGTGCAATTGCGCCTTGGCCAGGCTCGCAATTTCGAAGCCGTGATCAATGATGGTGTTGTGCAGCGCCTGGTGCTCAGTGTCGTTGTTGCCCACATCGATTGCCGCCAGCACCACCTTGTCGGCCCAGGGCGTCGAGGTTTTCACCAGCAGCACAGGCGTTGGGCAATAGCGCAGCAGCTTCCAGTCGGCCGGCGTCAACAAGGCCTTTTTCAGCGGGCTGTCGGCGAAATGCTGCTTGATCACCAACCCACAGCCCTCGGCTTGCTGCACATCAATGATGGTTTCATGCAGGCTCTCATTCCACGCCTGCTCGGTGGTCACGCTGTAGCCGTCTTCATGCAGGCCGGACTTGAGCAGGCTCAGCAGCGCCGAATGCTCGTGTTTTTTGTCGCAGACCAGCAAATGCAGATGCGCGCCGGTGACCCCGGCGATCAGCTTGGCGCGCTTGAGCGCCAGGCTTTCCGAGTGCTCGGGCTCGATGACCACCAGGATGCTGCGGATAGCTTGCATGGACGGATCTCCAGAGACGCAATAAAAGGGGCCTTGCACAACTATAGTTGCTGCCCGCCAGACGTCATGTTGATGCACATCAAAGCCAGTGGCTGGTGGTCTGCGGCGGGGTCGGTATAATCGGCGCCCTTTTGTGATCTATTTGCCCGTGAGCCCGATGAACCTGCCCGAAATCCACGAATTCCTCGGCTGCCGCACCCCCGACGCCTGGGTCCAGGCTGCCTTGGCCGATCAGGCAACCCTGCTGATCGACCACAAGAACTGCGAATTCAAAGCTGCCAGCACCGCCTTGAGCCTGATTGCCAAGTACCACGCGCATGTTGACCTGATCAACATGATGTCGCGCCTGGCGCGCGAAGAGCTGGTGCACCACGAGCAAGTCATGCGCCTGATCAAAAAGCGCAAAGTCGAGCTGCGCCAACTGCACGCCGGCCGTTATGCCTCGGGTTTGCGCAAAGTGGTGCGCAGCCATGAACCGGTCAAACTGGTGGACACCCTGGTGGTCGGCGCCTTCATTGAAGCGCGCAGTTGCGAGCGTTTCGAAGCGCTGGTGCCGCATTTGGACGAAGAACTCGGCAAGTTTTATTTCGGTCTGCTCAAAAGCGAGGCGCGGCACTTCCAGGGGTACTTGAAACTGGCCTACCAGTACGGCGACGCCAAAGACATCGCCCAGGTGATCGAGCGGGTCAGGGCGACCGAGCAGGAACTGATCGAATCACCCGACATCGAGTTCCGCTTTCACAGTGGCGTGCCAGCCTGAGGCGACGGCCACGCCCAGCAGTGCGGTGATCCCGGTCAGCAGCAGGATCACCGTTTGTGTGCCCAGCGGCGCCGCCAGCACGCCAATCAGCAAACCCGCCAATGGCTGCGACAGGTTGTTGAGCAGCGTGATCACGCCCACGGTTTTGCCAAAATCCTGTACCGGAATCACGCGCTGACGGGTGCTGCGCAGGTACACGTTAAACATCTTGTCGAAGCCGGTGATCAACAGGAACCCGAGGGTATAGGCCCACACGCCGGGGCTGATGGCCGTGATCAGCGCACCCACGCCGATCATCGAATACGACAGGCCGCCCAGTACCTTCAACGGCAAGGTTGCGCGCGCCAGGTAAAACAGAATCCCGATCGTCACCACGGCGCCCGCGGCTTGCAGCAGGGCGTAAGTGTCCTTGCCAGCGCCATAGTGGCCGGTGACCATCGCCGCCGACGTGGCCAGCGTCACACCAATAATCAGATTCACGCCCACCGCCAGGGTGATGATCCGTTTCAAGTCGGCGAGCGTGCGGATATGCCCGAAGGCAATGCGCAGCGGTTGCAGCCAGATGTCCCGGTGCTGCTCAAAGGTTGGCAGGCTCACCGCGCTGGTGCGCTGCCACAGCAGCATGGCCAGGTCCGCCAGCACAAACAGCCCGGCAACCCCCAGCACCACCCAATGCCAGGCCCAGACTTCAAGCATCAGCGCCGCCAGCAGCGGGCCGAGCACCAGGCCACTCTGGTCGGCGATTTGTGAATAGGAAAGGGTCTTGGCGTAGGTGTACTGCTTGAAAATATGCGGCATCAACACTTCGCGCGCCATGATGCCCTGGGTGGTCAGCACACCGCACAGCGCCGAGAGCATGACGATCCAGTAAATGCCGTCGAACACGCCGTACAAGGCCACGGCCACCACGCAGGCCAGCGCCCGGTAGACCTGGCTGATATGCAGGATGCGCACCGGTGAGAGTTTGTCGCACACCGCGCCGCACACCGGGAAGGCCAGGTAACGCGGCAGTGACTCGACAAAAAACGCCAGGCCCGCCCAGGACACACTCCGAGTGGTCTGGAACACGATCAGAGGCACGATAAACAGCAGAATCTGGTCCGCCAGCCGCGACAGAAACAGCGAAACAAAGAACGCCAGGTAATCCTTGCGCATACAACTCCCTGTGAATGGCGTTAAAGATTGCAGGCTATTTGTTAAAAACTCTTAAAAGCATGAAGCTTGGTCGATCACTGATGGCCAGCGGCTTCTGTTGAGCAGCTTGCCACCTATAATGCCTGCACTTCAATCCGCGCAGCCACACTGAGAATTTATGGAAAACCTGGGTCTGGGCAAGGTCCTGCTCGTTGAGGACGATGAAAAGCTGGCAGGGCTGATCGCGCACTTCCTGTCGCAACACGGTTTCGAGGTGCGGGTGGTTCACCGCGGTGACGAAGCCCTGGCCGCATTTCTCGACTTCAAGCCGAAAATCGTCGTGCTCGACCTGATGCTGCCCGGCCAGAGCGGCCTGCACGTGTGTCGCGGGATTCGTAACCTGTCAGACACCCCCATCGTGATCCTGACCGCCAAGGAAGACGACCTGGACCATATCCTCGGCCTTGAGTCCGGTGCCGACGACTACGTCATCAAACCCATAAAACCTCCGGTGCTGCTGGCGCGATTGCGTGCGCTGCAACGTCGCCAGGTACCCGAGCCCACCGTGCGCGGCTCGCTGGAGTTTGGCCGGCTGGCGATTGACCGCAGTTGCCGGGTGGTCAGCCTGGGCGGTGACAAGATCGACCTCACCACCATGGAATTCGAACTGCTCTGGCTGCTGGCCAGCAGCGCGGGCAAGATCCTCTCGCGCGATGACATCCTCAACCGCATGCGCGGCATTGCCTTCGATGGCCTGAACCGCAGCGTCGACGTGTACATCAGCAAACTGCGCAGCAAACTCAATGACAACCCGCGTGAGCCGGTGTGCATCAAGACCATCTGGGGCAAGGGCTATCTGTTCAATCCATTTGCGTGGGAGGTTTAGATGCTGCGGCTGTTTCTGCGCCTGTACGTGATCCTGGCGCTGGGGTTGGCGGGTGCAATCTGGCTGGTCAACTACACCTTCGACGAGTTACTGCCCGAGGCCAACGAAACCTATAACCGTGAGGCGCTGCGCGGTCCGGCCTACGGCCTGGTGGAGCAGTTGCGACCCTTGCACGGCGAGGCCCGGCAGGCGCGACTGGACGAACTGCAGCCCCATTATGGTTTGCGCCTCAAGCTGGTGCAGAGCGACACCGAGGCGCTGACCGAGCGCGAACAGCAGCTGCTGGCCGACGGCTTGCTGGTGGTGCGCGGGGATTTCATGGAATTCCTGACCAATATCGACGGCGGGCCGCAACTGCTGGAGATCAAACTGCCGGAAGAGCCCAAGTGGCTGTACCTGTGGGCCTATGGTTTTCTCGGCTTGTGCCTGGCCATCGTCCTGTATTTCTGGGTACGACCGCACTGGCGCGACCTGGAGCATATCCGGCTGGCCGCGCAACGCTTTGGCGACAACGACCTGGCGTCGCGCATCCTGCTGCCGCGCCGTTCCACCGTGCGCGAGCTGGCGGGGCACTTCAACCAGATGGCCGAGCGCATCGAAAGCCTGATCGCCAACCAGCGCGAACTGACCAACGCCGTTTCCCACGAACTGCGCACACCGATTGCGCGCTTGTCGTTCGAGCTTGATCAACTCAGGCAACAGGCCGACCCGCGACAGAGCCGTGAGTTGATCGCCGACATGTACGCCGACCTGGGCGAACTGGAGGAAATGGTTTCCGAACTGTTGACCTACGCCAGCCTGGAACGTGGCGCCACCCAGGTCACCCGCGAAAACATCGAGGCCCACAGTTGGCTCGACAGCGTGATCGGCAGCGTGGCCCTGGAGGCTGAAGCGGCGGGTGTGCAGCTGTCATTGCGTACCTGTGAGGTCGACTTTATCCAAATCGAACCACGCTTTATGGCGCGTGCCGTGATCAATCTGCTGCGCAACGCCATTCGCTACGCCGAGCGCCGTGTTGAAGTGTCGTTGATCAGTTTTGGCAGCGGTTACGAAGTGCGCGTCAATGACGACGGCCCTGGTGTGCCGATGGACGGGAGGGCAAAGATCTTTGAACCCTTCCTGCGCCTCGACGCCAGCCGCGACCGCCGCACCGGCGGTTTCGGCCTGGGCCTGGCATTGGTAAAACGGGTCAGCCAGTGGCATGGCGGACAAGTGGAAGTGCTGGATTCGGAGTGGGGCGGAGCGTCGTTTCGAATGACCTGGGCGTATGCCGAGTAAGACTTGGCTTGGAATCAGCGATGCACAGGAGGGGAGCGGGCTTGCTCGCGAAGGCGGTGGTTCAGTCAGCTCATGTGTCACTGACACACCGCTTTCGCGAGCAAGCCCGCTCCCACCTTTGATCGAGCACCAACGAGCAGCACCCATCTACCTGATGCACTGCGATCCAACTGTGGGAGCGGGCTTGCTGGCGAAGGCGGTGGTTCAGTCAGCTCATGTGTCACTGACATACCGCTTTCGCGAGCAAGCCCGCTCCCACAAGTTGACCGCGTTCAGCTGCCAGCACCGCACTGCTTGGCTTTTTTGTGGGAGCTGGCTTGCCTGTGATGCAGGCACCTCGGTGTGTCAGGTACACCGGGTTGATGCCATCGCAGGCAAGCCAGCTCCCACCTTTGATCGAGTACAAACGACACCCATCTACCTGATGCACTGCGATCCAACTGTGGGAGCGGGCTTGCTCGCGAAGGCGGTGTGTCAGTCAGCTCATGTGTCACTGACATACCGCTTTCGCGAGCAAGCCCGCTCCCACCTTTGACCGAGTACAAACGAGCAGCACCCATCTACCTGATGCATTGAGATGCAACTGTGGGAGCGGGCTTGCTCGCGAAGGCGGTGGTTCAGTCAGCTCATGTGTCGCTGACACACCGCTTTCGCGAGCAAGCCCGCTCCCACAAGTTGACCGCGTTCAGCTGCCAGCACCGCACTGCTTGGCTTTTTTGTGGGAGCTGGCTTGCCTGTGATGCAGGCACCTCGGTGTGTCAGGTACACCGGGTTGATGCCATCGCAGGCAAGCCAGCTCCCACCTTTGACCGAGTACAAACGACACCCATCTACCTGATGCACTGCGATCCAACTGTGGGAGCGGGCTTGCTCGCGAAGGCGGTGTGTCAGTCAGCTCATGTGTCACTGACATACCGCTTTCGCGAGCAAGCCCGCTCCCACAAGTTGACCGCGTTCAGCTGCCAGTAGCGCACTGCTTGGCTTTTCTGTGGGAGCTGGCTTGCCTGCGATGCAGGCACCTCGGTGTATCAGGTACACCGGGTTGATGCCATCGCAGGCAAGCCAGCTCCCACCTTTGATTGTGTTCAGCCTTCAAGGTCAGGTCGGCTGTCAGGCCGCCTCGGCTTCGCTTTTGCTTCTACCACTCAGGTCGGCTACTAGGCCGCCGTGCTTTGCTTTTGATTTTGATCTCAGGCGCCCCGTTAAACCACGCTGGCCGAACGCAGGTAGTACGGAGCGGGTAAACCGGCAGGACGCCGGTTTAGCCGCGACGGGGCAGGGACGGCCCGTCGCGGCGGCCCACTGCGTAGTACCGGAGTGAGGGCACACCGAGCCCAGGCGAGGTGCCGAGTGGTGGGGCAAGAGCCCTTTGGTTACTTTGGGGCTTTTCCAAAGTGACCCGCCGTAAGGGCGGAACCATAAGCCGCCATCTCCCAAACAGCGGATATGCCCCCCAACAGAGACGCATCACCAACACCCGCCGCCCCCCACCCATCCATTACCCCATCAAAACGCGTACTCAACCATCCCCACCACCGACGCCTGCAACCGCCGCTCCACAATCGGGCTCTTGCCCGCCTCATCCGCCAGATACTGCACATCCAGCAAAGTCGAGAACTGCGTGTGCTCGCTGATCGGCACGCTCCACACCAGGTTCATGCCATTACTGATATTGCCCGCGCCCGCCTTGTAGGCCTTGAAGCGGCTCCGCGCCGCCTGCCCGGTAGTCACGCCGTACCACGTCTGCAAGTACGCTCGATCACCAAAGTGACTGCTCAAGCTGGCCTCGACCGAACCGTAACGGCCTTCATACAGGTTGGTGCCCAGGCTCAGCTCCAGGTGGGTGTAAGCCCTGCCGGTGTCCGTGTGGTCGTCTTCCTTGAGCGCATGTTCCAGGGTCGCGCCAACAATCACGCCACCCAGGTTATAGCTGGCGCTCACCCCCAGTTGCGGACGCGCCTTGATCTCGCCCATGCCTTTGAGGCGCTTGGAGCCGGCATGCAAGCTCTGGTTTTTGTCCCTGCGCGCGCCGCTGGCGCCCACATACGCGCTCACGCTCAGGGCGTGGCCTTCGTAACCCCAGCCAAGCCCCTTGTCAGTGTCGAGAAAAATACCCCACGGGCTGACGATGGCGCCGCCCAGCAGCGGCGCGGTCATGCGTTCGTCGCTGCCGCTGTAGCGCGGCGCGTTGGCCACGCCGGCCTTGAGGCTGTATTGCCAGTCTTCGGCAAACGCGGTGTCGGCAGCGGCGAGCAGGCACACCGAGGTGAACGACAGGCAGAAATGTTTTGAGCGCATCAGGGTATTTGTCCGTGTCAGAAATTCAAGCGGTTGTGGGGAGAATTCGTGCGTTTGAAGGCGTAGCCCGACGCGCTGAGGCCATTGACCTGGCGGCTCACGGTGTCGCCCAGGCCATAGCCGTTGCCGGCCAGCACCGCGTGGGCGTTGTCGACGGGGAGCAGGATGTAGTCGGTCAGCGGCTCGTCGCGCAACTGGCCGCGAATCACCAGAAATCCTTGTTCCAGGCGCACGCTGATGCCGCTCAACGGCGCATCGGGCTCGTGGGTGTTGAGCACTTGATACGTGCCGATGGTGTCGGCCCAGGCCAGGGGCAGCGGCGTCGGGTCGATGCGCTCGCCGATGGCGATGCGTTGGCCGTGAGTGCGCGCAGTGAGCATCTGGCGCCCCTGCACCTTCACCACATCAAGCTGCACGCGGCCCAGGTCGCCGAGGTCCTTGAGCCAGAAACCGAAGATTTTTTTCTGTGCGCGCAGCCAGCCCTGATCGTCGCGTAACAACTCGAAGCTCAAACCGGCCAACTCGCCCGACAACTGATGAGGCTCATCCTTGATCCGGAACACGCCCCAGGCCGTGGCATAAAAGCCGGCCAGGCGCTTGCGGTCGATGGCAGCCGGCACGTGACGCAATTTGAGCCCGTGACTGGGTGCCTGGCAGTCGTCGGCGCAGACCGCTTGGCCGGTCTGTGCCTGCAGCATCAAGCGCAGCGTGTCGGTGGCAAGGCTGGCCACCAGGTCTTCGGCGTTACTGTCATTGGCCATGATGATCACGGCCATTTGCTGATCGGGCAGCACGCTCAGTTGCGCGGCAAAATCGTCGCCACCCCCGCTGTGCTGATACGTGCGTATCCCCGGGGCAACCGGTTCATCGCCACAGGGTGCCAGGAACCAGCCAAGGCCCACCTGGCAATCGAAGTCCAGCGCATTGCCGGTGTTTTGCTGGGTGAACATCTCATCGATCGACGCGCTGCCGATGACCCGGTTGCCTTTGTAGAGCCCATGCGCAAACAGCATCTGCACGTAGCGGCTGAGGTCTTTCGGGCTTGCCCACAAACCGCCGGCAGCGAGGTCGCGCACTTGCGCATCGGCACTGGCGACGCCGTCTTCGTAGCCCAGCGCGCGGTAACTCATCTGCGCACCGGTACCGACAAAACTCGACTGGTTCATCTCCAGTGGCTTGAGCAGGCTGCCTTGCAACTGCGCTTCAAAAGCTTTGCCGCTGCTGCGTTCGATGGCGGCGCCGACCAACGAATAACCCAGGTTGGAGTAGGCCACCTGGGCACCCGGTGGGCTGCTCAGCCACACACCGGATACGCGCATCGGCATCTGGCCCATGGCGAAGGTGCTGCGCAGGTCGCGCAAGTGTTCGCTGGGCAAGCCGGACTGGTGACTGAGCAAGCGGCGCAAGGTGATCGCGCGGTCCGCTGCCGCCGGGTCGTCGTGAAAGCGTGAGCGGACATGGAACTCGCGCAGGGTCTGCTGGATCGGCGCATCCAGCGACAGACGCTGTTGCTCGACCAACTGCAAGGCCGCCGTGGCCGTGAGCAGTTTGGAGATGCCGCCAGCGCGAAACGCCGTATTGGCTGTCACCGGCACGCCCTGGGCTTTGTCGGCCATGCCGAAGCCGCGCGCCCAGATCAGCTCCTGGCCATTGACCAGCGCAATGGACAGGCCCGGCACATTTTCCCGGCCCATTTCACGCGGAATACGCGCTTGCAGGTAACGGATGATCGCGCCGTAATCGCCCTTGGGAATCGGCGGCGGGGCTGGCGATTGCCCGTGGCAACCAAGCGTACCCAGCAGGCAACCCAACAGCGGAATACCGCGCAATGTGCGAAACATGAAGAGCACCCGAATGGTGAGTTGGATGCTCGAATGCTAGGGCGGCGCGGGCCAACAATCTTTGGGAGCTTTGTCGGGAAACTGTCAAAGACTGTTAACGGGTCAACCCGAGGCGCTCATGCCATTGGGCGATGGATTCTTCGGGGTATTCGTCGAACTGCAGGTCGCCTTTGCGCACGCTGACTTCCACCCACGGCGCCTTGGAGCCGAGCATCAGGTGCGTGTGCTCCGGCGGCACCGGCAACGGCGTGTCGATGGCCGAGGCAAACGGGTGAATCAGCTCCGGCCACTCCGGGCTGAACAGCCACAAGGCGCTGCCGCACTGCGAGCAAAAATGCCGTTCGGCGGTGCTCGCATGTGCACGGCTGGCGCCCTCGGGCTTGAGCCTGGCGTGGTAGATCGAGATGTGCTTGCGTCCCTGCACCTTCAGACTTTGCGTATCGCCGGCAAGGTTGATCGCATAACCGCCGCCGCCTTGGGTTTTGCGACAGATCGAGCAGTAGCAACGCTGATAGGGGTACGGGTGCTGGCTGCTCAGGCTGAATGTTACGGCGCCGCAATGGCAGGATCCTTCGAGTTGCATGGCAATCTCCTCTGGCAAAGTGACTGTTGAGCTTAGGCGCTTTGCGGCATCAAGGTCGCGATCAGCGCCCGAATGGTGCCCGGCAGCGCTTCCAGTTCGCGCACCAGAATACTGCGCTCGCGAATCGCCCACGGCTCATCGAGTTTCACCGCCACCAACTGCATGGTCCGGCTGTGCCGCACAGCGGCCGACTCGGGGATGATGCCGATGCCCACGCCGGCCTCGACCATCCGGCAAATCGCCTCGAAGCTCGACACCTGGATACGCAACGACAAATGTTTGCCGAGCCGTTCCACGTGTTCACGCAAAAAGCTCAACAGCGTGCTGCCTTCGTGCAGGCCGATATGTTGGTAGGCGAGGGTTTGGTCCAGCGTCACTGAAGGCTGGTCGGCCAACGGATGACCCACGGGCACCATCAGCACCAGTTCATCGGTGCTGAAGTGCAGCACTTGCAACCCCGCTGCTTCAACCGGCCCGGCGATGATGCCCATGTCGCTGGTGCCATCGAGCACGCCACGCACGATGTCGCGCGACAGGCGCTCCTGCAGGTCGACGGTCACGCCAGGGCGCTGGGACAGGAAGCCCGCCAACACCTCCGGCAAAAACTCGGTGACCGCCGTGGTGTTGGCGAAGATGCGGATGTGCCCGGCCGAATCCACGCCGTATTGGGTGAACTCGCTTTTCAGGTAATCCACCTGGCGCATGATCAGCCGCGCATGGTGCAGCAAACGTTCGCCCGCCGGGGTGATTTCCACGCCCCGACTGTCGCGGTACAGCAGTCGCGTGTCGAGTTGGCCTTCCAGCGCCTTGATCCGCGCACTGGCGGCGGCCGGCGAGAGAAACGCGCGCTTGGCGCCTTGGGTCAGGCTGGGGGATTCGGCGATATGGATAAACAGGCGCAGGTCAGCGAGATCGAAGTGCATGCAGAACACCTATTCGGCAACGGGGAAGATCAACTGTGGGAGCTGGCTTGCCTGCGATAGCGGTGGAGCAGGCAATGCATGTGCTAGCTGACACACCGCCATCGCAGGCAAGCCAGCTCCCACAGGGATATAGGGTGTGCATCGGTTAGTCGGCGTTCAGCATAACCGAACGCTGGTTTATTGAAATGCAAATTCTCAGAACGGGCAGGCGCTTGCATGATCCGGGGCAGACAGCCACTGCCCGAGGATTTTTACCCCATGAGCGCCACCGATTGGATCGGCCGAAGTGAAACCGCCCACGACCACCTGAGCCACAACCTGCTCAAGCGCATCGCCGCGACCTTCGGCGAAGCGGTGCCTCAGGAGGGCGAGGCCGTTCCACCGTTGTGGCAGTGGTGCTTCTTTCAAGACCCACTGCCGGAATCGGCGCTGGGCACCGACGGCCATCCAGCGCGTGGCGGCTTCCTGCCGCCGGCGGATAACCGCAATCGCATGTGGGCCGGTGGGCGCATCGAGTTCCTGCAGGCCTTGCGCGCCGGTGAGGCGGCCACCCGAGAATCGACCATCACCCACGTCGAAGAAAAGACCGGCCGCACCGGCTCGCTGCTGTTTGTCACCGTGCGCCATGACTATTCCCAGGGCGGCCGCCTGGCGATTCGCGAAGAACAGGACATTGTCTACCGCGAACCCACGCCGCCCAAGCAGGGCAGCGGCGAGGCACTGGCCCAGGGTCAATGGCAGGAGACGGTCGACCCCACGCCAACCCTGCTGTTTCGTTACAGCGCCGTGACCTTCAACGGCCACCGCATCCATTACGACTACCCCTACGTTACCGGCACCGAAGGCTATTCGGGCCTGGTGGTGCACGGGCCGTTGATCGCCACCTTGAGCCTGCGCGCGTTTTGCCGTGCCCATCCCGAAGCCACCCTGCGCCGGTTTGCCTATCGCGGCGTGCGCCCTTTGATCGCGCCGCAGCCGTTTGCACTGAGCGGGCGCGTGACGGCACCCGGCGTGGCGCAGTTGTGGGCCGGCAATGCCGAGGGCGTGGCGCAAACAGCCGAACTGCATTTCGAATAAAACCAGAACAACAGGCGGAGAGCCGTTAATGAACCCTAATGACAACGAAGAACTCAATGCCATCCGCGAAGGCGTGCGCGCCCTGTGCGCCGAATTCGATGCCGCTTACTGGCGCAGGATCGACGAACAAAAAGGCTTCCCCGAAGCCTTCGTCAAAGCCCTGACCGACGCCGGCTGGCTGTCGGCGATGATCCCGGAAGAATACGGCGGCTCCGGCCTGGGCCTGGCCGAAGCCTCGGTGATTCTTGAAGAAGTGAACCGCTGCGGCGGCAATTCCGGCACGGTTCACGGCCAGATGTACAACATGTTCACCTTGCTGCGCCATGGCAGCGACGCACAGAAAAGCTTCTACCTGCCCAAGCTCGCCAGCGGCGAACTGCGTCTGCAATCGATGGGTGTCACCGAGCCCACCACCGGCACCGACACCACCAAGATCAAGACCACCGCGATTCAGCGCGGCGACAAATACGTGATCAACGGCCAGAAAGTCTGGATCTCGCGGGTGCAGCATTCCGACCTGATGATCCTGCTGGCGCGCACCACGCCACTGGCTGAGGTGAAGAAAAAGTCCGAGGGCATGTCGATCTTCCTGGTGGACCTGCGCGAAGCCATCGGCAACGGCCTGACCGTGCAGCCCATCGCCAACATGGTCAACCACGAAACCAACGAGCTGTTCTTCGACAACCTGGAGCTGCCGCTCGACAGCCTGATCGGCGAGGAGGGCAAGGGCTTCAAATACATCCTCGACGGCCTGAATGCCGAGCGCACGCTGATTGCCGCCGAATGCATCGGCGACGGCCGTTGGTTTATCGAAAAGGCCAGCGCTTATGCCCGCGACCGCGTGGTATTTGGCCGACCTATCGGGCAGAACCAGGGCGTGCAGTTCCCGATTGCCGAAGCGCACATCGAGATTGAGGCAGCGGACCTGATGCGCTGGCGCGCGTGCGAGGAGTACGACAGCGGCCAGAATGCCGGGGCCAGCGCCAACATGGCCAAGTACCTGGCAGCCAAGGCGTCGTGGGAAGCGGCCAACGCCTGCCTGCAAACCCACGGCGGTTTCGGGTTTGCCTGCGAGTACGACGTGGAACGCAAATTTCGCGAAACCCGCCTGTACCAGGTGGCGCCGATTTCCACCAACCTGATCCTGTCTTACGTGGCCGAGCATTTGCTCGAACTGCCACGCAGTTTCTGAGGGCCCGACCATGAGCCATACCCAAGCCCTGTGTCGATTCCTCGCCGAGTTGAACTACGAACAGTTGCCCGAAAACGTGCTGGCGCGCACCGAAGACCTTTACCTGGATTGGCTCGCCTGCGCATTGGCGAGCAAGGGCGCGCACCCGATTCCTTTGTTCGAGCGCTATGCGCACAAGATGGGCCCGAGCAGCGGCCCGGCGCAGATTATCGTCAGTGGCGCCAGCAGCAGCGCGTATTTCGCCGCGCTGGTAAACGGCGCTTCGTCCCATCTGGTGGAGCAGGATGACCTGCACAACAGCTCGGTGCTGCACCCGGCCACGGTGGTGTTTCCAGCAGCCTTGGCCGCCGCGCAAGACCTCGGCAAATCCGGTCGCGAGTTGCTGCTGGCGTCGGTGGCCGGTTATGAGGCCGGGATTCGCATCGGCGAATTCATGGGGCGTTCTCACTACCGCATCTTCCACACCACGGCGACTGTCGGCACCCTGGCGGCGGCCGTTGCGGTGGGCAAGCTGCTGGATTTCAACGAAGAACAATTCATCAATCTGCTCGGCAGCGCCGGCACACAGGCCGCTGGGCTTTGGGAATTCCTGCGCGACGCTGCCGACTCCAAGCAACTGCACACCGCCAAGGCTGCCGCCGATGGCTTGCTCGCCGCGTACCTGACCGCGGACGGCCTGACCGGTGCGCGCAATATTCTTGAAGGCGACCAAGGGTTGGCCGCGGGCATGTCCAGTGATGCGCAGCCGAGCCAATTGTCGGCCGGCCTGGGCACGCGCTGGGCGCTGCTGGAAACCTCGTTCAAGTTTCACGCCTCGTGCCGCCACACCCATCCTGCCGCCGATGCGCTGTTGGATTTGATGCAGCGCGAAGGGCTGGGCGCCGATCACATTGCGCGCGTGGAAACCCGTGTGCATCAGGGCGCCATTGATGTACTGGGCCGCGTGGCAGTGCCCACGACCGTGCACCAGGCCAAGTTCTCCATGGGCACGGTGCTCGGCCTGATCGCCGTGCATGGCAAGGCCGGGCTCACCGAGTTTCACCACCTGGCGCTGACCGATCCCGCCGTTGCGAGCTTTCGCGACAAGGTCAGCATGACGCTGGACCCAGAAGTGGACGGCGCCTACCCGCAACGCTGGCTGGGCCGTGTCAGCGTCACCACCACCGACGGGCGCACGCTGCACGGCGCCATCGATGAACCCAAGGGCGACCCGGGCAACACCTTGAACCGTGAGGCGCTGGCGGACAAATTCCAGCGCCTGACCCACTTCAGCGGCGCCCGCACGCCGGCCCAGGCGGATGCACTGATCGATAAGGCCTGGAACCTGCGTAACGCCGCGTCCATGGCCCACTGGCTTTGAGGAATTGTGATGACTCATCAACGACCGCTGGACGGCATCACTGTCGTCAGCCTGGAACACGCGATTGCCGCGCCATTCTGCACGCGGCAACTGGCCGATTTGGGCGCCCGCGTCATCAAGATCGAACGCCCTGGCGCTGGTGATTTTGCCCGCGGCTACGACGAGCGCGTGCGCGGCCTGGCCTCGCATTTTGTGTGGACCAACCGCTCCAAGGAAAGTCTGACCCTGGACCTCAAGCAGGACGAGGCGGGCGCCATCCTCGACACCTTGCTGGCCGACGCCGACGTACTGGTGCAGAACCTCGCACCCGGCGCGGCCGCGCGCATGGGCTTGTCGTTCGAGGCGCTGCACGCGCGTTTCCCGCGGCTGATCGTCTGCGATATTTCCGGCTATGGCGAGGGCGGGCCTTACGAGAAGAAGAAGGCCTATGACTTGCTGATCCAGAGCGAGGGCGGCTTCCTGTCGGTGACCGGCGGCCCCGGTGACGACCAAATGGCCAAGGCCGGATGTTCCATCGCCGATATCTCTGCAGGCATGTACGCCTACAGCGGCATCCTCTCGGCGCTGCTGCTGCGCGGCAAAACGGGCAAGGGCAGCCGCATCGACGTGAGCATGCTGGAAAGCCTGGTGGAGTGGATGGGCTACCCGATGTACTACGCGTTCGACGGCGCGCCGCAACCCCCGCGCGCCGGCGCGGCGCATTCGACGATTTACCCGTATGGGCCGTTTCCCACCGGCGACGGCGGCACGGTGATGCTCGGTTTGCAGAACGAGCGCGAATGGGCGGCGTTCTGCGACAAGGTGCTGCTCACGCCTGAATTGGCCACCGATGCGCGTTTCTCGGCCAACTTCAAGCGTTCGGCCAACCGTGAGGTGCTGCGCCAGATCATCGTCGACAGCTTCGCGCAGCTGAACGCCGAGGCGGTGATCCAGCGTTTGGAAGACGCGCAGATTGCCAGTGCGCGCGTCAACGACATGCAGGGCGTGTGGGACCACCCGCAGCTCAAGGCGCGAGGCAGCTGGCGCGAAGTCCAGAGCCCGGCCGGGCCATTGCCGTCGCTGCTGCCACCGGCGCGCAATGCCGCGTTTAGCCCGCGAATGGATGCCGTACCGGCGCTGGGGCAGCACAGCCAGGGCATCCTCGAACAGCTCGGCTACTCGGGTGAAGCCATCGATACTTTGCGTGCGCGCGGCGTTATCTAATAAGGAATTCAAGTGATGCCAAAGCCTTTGGTTCGTTCGGCCTTGTTTGTGCCCGGCAGTCGCCCGGAGCGGTTTGCCAAAGCGTTGGCCAGTGGCGCCGATGCGGTTATTGTCGATTTTGAAGACGCGGTCGAAGAGCCGCTCAAACGCCAGGCGCGGGATAACCTCGGGGCGTTTCTGCAAGGCCATCTTCAGGCCCAGGTGTGGGTGCGTATCAACGCGCCGGAGCATGCCGAGCATGTTGCGGACGTGGCGTTCTGCAAAGCCCATGCAAATGTGGCAGGCGTGCTGCTGCCCAAGGTCGAGAGCGCGGCGCAGGTCGCCGTGGTCGCGGCCACCGGCAAACTGATCTGGCCGATTATCGAAAGTGCACGGGGGTTGTTGGCGGTGGCTGAAATCGCTCGTGCGCCGCAGGTGGAGCGCCTGTCGTTTGGGGGCCTGGACCTGGCGCTGGATTTGAACCTGAGCAGCCATTCCGCGGCCGCACAGTTCGCCCTCGACCAGGCACGCCTGGCGTTGATCGTGCATTCGCGTGCGGCAGGGCTGGTTGCGCCGCTGGATGGCGTGCACCCGGCTATCGATGACCCGGAAGGTTTACGGCGTTCGATCCGGCACGCCTACGAGATGGGCTTTGCCGGCGCGTTGTGTATTCATCCCAAGCAGGTTGCGGTGATCCACGCGGCCCTGGCGCCGAGTGCTGAAGACCTGGCGTGGGCCAAACGCGTGGTGGATGCCGGCGCGCATGGGGCAGGGGCCTATCAAATTGATGGGCAGATGGTGGATGCGCCGGTGCTGTTGCGCGCACAGAGGTTGCTGGCGGCCCGACGCTGACTGGCGAAACCGAATCAAAATGTGGGAGCGGGCTTGCCTGCGATTGCGGTGGCTCAGCTAACAAATCTACTGCCTGACACACCGCTATCGCAGGCAAGCCAGCTCCCACACTTGATCTTCACTGTTCTGAAGATCGGCGTTCGCCCACGCCGAACGCAGGTATCTAAAATTCGAAATTCACTACACACGTGACATCAGGCACCTTGCCCTACAACACAACAATAAGAAGGTGATTGTCCATGCTCAAGCTTTCTCGGGCGCTGCTGTGCGCCGCCACTTTGTTTGCCGCGGGCCTGGCCCAGGCGGCGGACCCGATTGTGATCAAGTTCGCCCACGTAGTCGCCGAAAACACCCCCAAAGGCCAGGGCGCGCTGCTGTTCAAGAAGCTCGCCGAAGAGCGCCTGCCGGGCCGCGTCAAGGTTGAGGTGTACCCCAACTCGTCGCTGTTCGGCGATGGCAAGGAGATGGAAGCGCTGTTGCTGGGCGATGTGCAGATGCTGGCGCCGTCCCTGGCCAAGTTCGAGCAGTACACCAAGCAAGTGCAGATTTACGACCTGCCGTTTTTGTTCAACGACCTGGCCGCCGTCGACCGCTTCCAGGCCGCCCAGGGCAAGGACCTGCTGACCTCGATGCAGGACAAGAACATCCTCGGCCTGGCGTATTGGCACAACGGCCTCAAGCAACTGTCCTCCAACAAAGCCCTGCACGAACCCAAGGACGCCCGTGGCCTGAAGTTCCGCGTGCAGGCTTCCAGCGTGCTTGAGGAGCAGTTCAAGGCGATTCGTGCCAACCCGCGCAAGATGAGCTTTGCCGAGGTCTACCAAGGCCTGCAGACCGGCACCGTCAACGGCACCGAGAACACCTGGTCGAACTATGAAAGCCAGAAGGTCAACGAGGTGCAGAAGTACTTCACCGAGTCCAACCACGGCCTGATCGACTACATGGTGATCACCAACGCCACGTTCTGGAACGGCCTGCCGCCGGACATCCGCGCCACCCTGGACCAGATCATGCTTGAGGTCACTGTGGAGGTGAACAAGCAGGCCGAGGCGCTGAACCAGTCGGCCAAGCAGAAGATCATCGACGCCAAGACCAGCGAAATCATCGAACTGACCCCCGAGCAACGCCAGCTCTGGCGCGAAGCCATGCGCCCGGTGTGGCAGAAGTTTGAGGGCGAGATTGGCGCTGACCTGATCAAGGCGGCGGACGCGTCCAACCAGTAGTTGGGCGAGCCCCCAAACCTACTGTGGAAACGGCTTTATGTGGGCGCTGGCTTGCCTGCGATGCAGGCGACTCGGTGGATCTGTGGAACCGGGTTGATCCCATCGCGGGCAAGCCCGGCTCCCACAGTGGTTCGCTCACACCTGTTGATCCGGTTTCCACCCCGACATCATTCCCGCTTCGCGAGGTTTTGCCATGCAAACGCTAAGGCGCGTCTGGGAGCACCTGGAGGAAGGTTTTATCGCCTTCCTGCTGGCCGCCATGACCCTGGTGACATTTGTCTACGTCATGCTCAACAACATCTACACGCTGTTCTTTTCCCTGGCGGACAAGTGGGCGTGGAGCAGCAATTTCTTCAATGCCCTGGGCGATCACACCATGACCTGGGCCCAGGACATGACCTGGAGCGTGGCGCTGACCAAGGCCATGTTCGGCTGGTTGATTTTCTTCGGCATCTCCTACGGTGTGCGCACTGCCGGCCACCTTGGCGTGGACGCGCTGGTCAAGCTGACCAGGCGCCCGGTGCAACGCTTGCTCGGCATGCTCGCGTGCCTGTGCTGCCTGGCCTACGCGGGGCTGTTCATGGTCGCCAGCTACAAGTGGGTGAGCGCGGTGATGAGCGCCCATATCGGCGCCGAAGACCTCGACCAATACGGCGTGGACGTCGGCGATATCGTGATCATCGTGCCGATTGGTTTTGCCCTGGTGTTCATCCGCTACCTGGAAATTTTCTACCGCATTTTCACCCACCGTCAGGTCGGGTTGGGCCTTGCCGATGAGGCCGGCGAGGCCAGCAAGTTGGCCGGCAGCCATGAGGAGCGTCACTGATGGCCGTGCTCTGTCTGTTTTTGCTGTTGTTTGTGTTCATGTTCCTGGGCGTGCCGATTGCGATTTCCCTCGGGCTGTCCGGCGCGGTGTCGATCTTGATGTTCAGCCAGGACTCGGTGAGTTCGCTGGCGATCAAGCTGTTTGAAACCTCCGACGCCTACACCTTTCTGGCGATTCCGTTCTTCCTGCTGTCCGGTGCGTTCATGACCACCGGCGGCGTGGCGCAGCGCTTGATCGACTTTGCCAACGCCTGTGTCGGCCACATCCGTGGCGGCCTGGCGATTGCGGCGGTGTTGGCGTGCATGCTGTTTGCCGCGCTGTCGGGCTCATCGCCGGCGACGGTAGCTGCGGTGGGCTCGATTGCCGTGGCGGGCATGGTGCGCTCCGGTTACCCGAAGGAATTCGGCGCGGGGATTATCTGCAATGCCGGCACCCTGGGCATTCTGATTCCGCCCTCGATAGTGATGGTGGTGTACTCGGCGGCCACCGAAACCTCGGTGGGCAAGCTGTTTATGGCCGGTGTCATTCCAGGTTTGCTGCTGGGCTTGATGTTGATGGTCGCGATCTACATCGTCGCGCGCATCAAGAAGCTGCCGGCGCAACCGCGTGCCACCTTTCGTGAATGGCTGACCTGTGCGCGTCGCGCCTTCTGGGGCTTGCTGTTGCTGGTGATCATCCTCGGCGGCATTTACAGCGGCATGTTCACCCCGACCGAAGCCGCAGCGGTGGCGGCGGTGTACTCGGCGTTCGTGGCCTTGTTCATCTACAAGGACATGAAGTTGCGTGACTGCCCCAAGGTGTTGCTGGAGTCCGGGCGCCTGGCGATCATGCTGATGTTTATCATCGCCAACGCCATGCTGTTCGCCCACGTGCTGACCACTGAACAGATCCCACAGGAAATCACGGCCTGGGTGATCTCTGAAGGCCTCACGCCGATCGGCTTTCTGATCATGGTCAATATCGTGTTGCTGGTGGCGGGCAGCTTTATGGAGCCGTCGGCCATTGTGCTGATCCTGGCGCCGATCTTCTTCCCGATTGCCATGAAGTTGGGCATCGACCCGATTCACCTGGGGATCGTGATGGTGGTGAATATGGAAATCGGCCTGGTGCACCCACCCGTGGGGTTGAACCTGTTCGTGACCTCGGCGGTGACTGGCCTGACCTTGGGGCAGACCATCCGCGCGGCATTGCCGTGGCTGATGATCTTGCTGGTGTTCCTGATCATGGTGACTTACTTGCCGTTTATCTCGCTGGCGCTGCCGCACTGGCTGGGGATGTAGCACGGTCAAAAATGTGGACGCGGGCTTGCTCGCGAAAGCGGTGTGTCAGGCAACATTTTCACCGACTGACACTGCGCCTTCGCGAGCAAGCCCGCGCCCACAGTTGATGTGTGCGAGGCCTTAGTGATCTATCGCGCTCAAGATCGCGTGTGCCACTTTGACTCGTTCAGCGTTGGGGTAATTCTTGTTCGCCAGCATCACCACGCCCATGTCCTTGCTCGGCACGTACACCACGTACGCCCCGAAACCGCCGGTCGAGCCGGTTTTGTTGTACAGCACGTTGGCCGGTTGCGGCTGTGCGGGCGTCAGCCAGTTGACCTTGTGGGGCTCCATCGCCATAGGCGTGGAGTTGCCCTCCAGCAAGGCTTGCAGCGTGACCGGGTAGGGGTAGCGTTCCCAGCCCAGGCCCTGGGTCATGCCGTTCACGGTGTAATAGCCCGCGTGGGTGGTGGCAATCGCCTGTTGCAGGGGTTTTTCCAGGGCTTGTGGGTGCATGTTCACCATCACGTAGTGAGCCAGGTCCTGGGCGCTGGTCTTGATGCCGTAGGCTTCGCTGTCCAGCGCGCCGGGGCTGACGCGTATGGGCTTCAGGTTCTTGTCATAACCTTGGGCGTACAGGCTGGATTTGTCGGCGGGCACGCTGACGTGGGTGTTGGTCAAGCCCAGCTTGGGCAGCAGGGTTTTTTCCATGGCCACGTTGAACGGCTGGCCCAGGCTTTGCGCCGCCAGATAGCCGAACAGCCCGATGCTTGGGTTGGAATACAGGCGTTGTGCGCCCGGTGCGTAAGTGGGCTTCCAGTGCTGAAAGTAGCCGAGCATGGCCTCGGCGCTGTCGGCAGCGTCGGGAAATTGCAGGGGCAGGCCGCCGGGGGTGTAGGTTGCCAGTTGCAGCAGGCTGATCTTGTCGAAGGCGCTGCCGGCCAATGCCGGCAGGTGCTGGCTGGCGGTGTCCGAAAGCTTGAGCTTGCCGGTCGCCTGGGCGTAGCCGCCGAGGGTGGCGGTGAAGGTTTTACTCACCGAGCCGACTTCAAACAGGGTGTTTTCGCTGACCGGCTGCTTGGCTTCCTTTGACGCAGTGCCGTAGTTAAAGTATTGCACCTTGCCGTCCTGGACCACGGCAACCGCCAGGCCCGGAATGGCCTGTTGTTGCATCAACGGTTTTACGTTGGCATCTACCACGGCCTGCAGGTCGGCGGCGGCCAGGCAGTTGCCGGCCGCCGCCAATACGGCCAGCGCGGTTAAATTACGCACTCCAAACAGAGACAGTTGGGGCATGATGTGGCTTCCATGAGAATGATCGATTGAATAGATAGCCTGCGCAGGCGCCGCAAATGTAGGCAGTTTGCCCACCGCGAACAACCGATGATATCTCGCACCAGCCATTAGAAAATCTGGGGTCAAGCATGCTGCGTTCCCATCTGCCGCTCAATGCCTTGCGCGCCTTCGAGGCGTCGGCCCGCCATTTGAGTTTTACTCGCGCGGCCATTGAGCTGTGCGTAACCCAGGCGGCGGTCAGTCACCAGGTCAAAAGCCTGGAGGCCCAACTCAATGTAGTCTTGTTCAAGCGACTGCCACGCGGCTTGATGCTGACCCGTGAAGGCGAAACGTTGCTGCCGGTGGTGCGTGAGTCGTTTGATCGTATTGCCCAGACCCTCAGCCAGTTCGAAGGCGGGCATTACCGCGAAGTGCTCACGGTGGGGGCCGTCGGCACCTTTACCGTGGGCTGGCTGCTGCCGCGCTTGCCGGACTTCCACGCGCGCTACCCGTTTATCGACCTGCGCCTGTCCACCCACAATAACCGCGTCGACGTGGCCGCCGAAGGCCTGGATTACGCGGTCCGCTTTGGTGCCGGCGCCTGGCATGGCACCGACGCCTGCGAACTGCTGGCGGCGCCGTTGACCGTGCTGTGTACGCCAAGCATTGCCGAGCAGTTGCGCACGCCCGTCGATTTGTTGAAACACACCTTGCTGCGCTCCTACCGCGCCGATGAATGGAGCCTGTGGCTCCAGGCCGCCGGTTTGCCCGCCGATACCCTGATACCGCGCAGCATTGTGTTCGACTCTTCACTGGCGATGATGGAGGCAGCGCTGCAAGGCATCGGTGTAGCGCTGGCGCCGGCGATGATGTTTTCGCGGCAACTGGAAAGCGATGTGATCCGCCAGCCGTTCGGCATCGGCATCACCACCGGCAGTTATTGGCTGACGCGCTTGCAGTCGCGGGCCGAAACCTCGGCGATGCTGGCGTTCAAGGCGTGGCTGCAGGACGTGTGTGCACAGCCGGGAAAACTGTCTTAATGCCACTATCTTGAAACAAAATGAAACATCTCTTGGCGGCGAAGCTCTACTGTATCTCCCGCACTGAGTTCATCCATGAAGACCCCGCGCCCCGCCGACCGCATGCCCCACCTCACGCAACTGCGCAATTTGAAAATGGCGCGCTCTGCCCACGCCTATGTGCGCGGCAGCACGGTGCAGTTTTATGAATGGCTGCACAGCCAGCCCGGCCGTCGCTTGCCGCATGGCCCAGCGATTTGGATTTGCGGCGACTGCCACGCAGGCAATCTGGGCCCGACCGGCGATATCAAGGGCCGTATCGACATGCACATCCGCGACCTTGACCAGACCGTGATCGGCAATCCGGCGCACGACCTGGTGCGCCTGGCCTTGTCGTTGGCCACCGCCGCCCGCGGCTCGGACCTGCCGGGGGTGACCACCGCGCGCATGCTCGAAGAGATGATCGGCGGCTACGAACAAGCCTTCAAAGACAAGCCCGACGAAGCACCGCCACGTCCCTCCCAGGTCAAGGCCGGCATGCGCAGCGCGGTGGAGCGCACCTGGAAAAACCTGGCGCGTGAACGCATTGAAAACGTGCGGCCGACGATTCCACTGGGCAAGCACTTCTGGGCTTTGTCGCGGGCTGAAAAGGGCGCCCTGCAAACCCTCTGCGCCTCGGATGAAATCCACCAGTTGGTCACCTCGCTCAAAGGCCGGCCCAAAGACGCCAAGGTCGAACTGCTGGACTCAGCCTATTGGGTCAAGGGCTGCAGTTCCCTCGGCTTGCTGCGCTATGCAGCACTGCTGGGCGTTGGTGACAAGGATGATCAGGAATATTGCCTGATCGATATCAAGGAGGCGGTTGGCGCGGCTGCACCGCGTACACCGCGCGCGAAGATGCCCCGCGACAATGGGCGGCGGGTGGTGGAGGGCGCGCGTCAGCTGTCACCGGGCCTGGGAGAACGCATGCTGGCGACGCGTTTTCTCGACCATGGTTTTTTTATCCGTGAATTGCTGCCCCAGGACATGAAGCTGGAACTGGATGAACTCAGCGAAACCGACGCCATGCACGCCGCCGGTTACCTGGCCCGCGTGGTCGGCATCGCCCATGCCCGGCAGATGGACCGTGACACGCGCAAGCAGTGGATGGCGGTGCTGCAGGAAAACCGCTCCAAACAGCTGGATGCGCCGTCGTGGTTATGGACCAGTGTGGTGCAGTTGGTGGGGAGTCATGAGCAGGGTTATCTCAACCATTGCCGACGGTATGCCCTCGAACACTGATCTGGAAAACAGCGACTACTCCATGTGGGAGCGGGCTTGCTCGCGAAGGCGGTGTGCCAGCCGGCTGATTGGGCGCTGACCCACCGCATTCGCGGGCAAGCCCGCTCCCACATGGGTTCTGTGTTGTGACAGGAGAAGCGGGGTTATTTCCAAGCTGAGCGCTGACTTGTTGTGGCGAGCGGGCTTGCCCCGCGTTGGGCTGGGAGAGGCGGGGTCAGGCCCCGGTTCTAGCATTAACCGTGGTCTGACCCTTATGTCCCTCTTATGTCCCTTATTTCTACCCTCGAACACTAATCTGGAAAACAGCGACTACTCCATGTGGGAGCGGGCTTGCTCGCGAAGGCGGTGTGCCAGCCGGCTGATTGGGCGCTGACCCACCGCGTTCGCGGGCAAGCCGGCTCCCACGTGGGTTCTGTGTCGTGACAGGAGAAGTGGGGTTATTTCCAAGCTGAGCGCTGACTTGTTGTGGCGAGCCAGCTTCCACATTCAGATCGGGGCTAGGCCAGGTATTTGTGGAACCAGCCTAGGGTTCTTTCCCACGCCAGATTCGCCGCCGCCTCGTCATACCGGGGCGTTGAGTCATTGTGAAACCCGTGGTTGGCACCCTTGTAGATGTACGCCTCGTACGTTGTGCCCGCCGCCTTCAACGCCTTTTCATACGCCGGCCAGCCTTCGTTGATGCGCGTATCCAGCTCGCCGTAGTGCAGCATGATCGGCGCCTTGATGCGCGGCACATCTTTGGCCTCCGGCTGCTTGCCGTAGAACGACACCGCCGCGCCCAACTCCGGATAGGCTACCGCCGCCGCATTGGTCACGCCGCCGCCATAGCAGAAGCCGGTAATCCCGACTTTGCCGGTGCTGTTGTCGTGGTGCATCAGCCATTCGATGGCGGCGAAGAAGTCGTTCATGAGTTTTTCGGGGTCGACTTTCTGTTGCAGTTCCACGCCTTTTTCATCGTTGCCGGGGTAGCCGCCCATCGAGGTCAGGCCGTCTGGCGCCAGGGCGATGAAGCCGGCTTTGGCCAGGCGGCGGGCGACGTCTTCGATGTAGGGGTTCAGGCCACGGTTTTCGTGAACCACCACCACCGCCGGCACCTTGCCGCTGGCCTTGGCCGGGCGTACCAGGTAGCCGCGCACCGTGCCGTTGCCTTTGGGCGAGGGGTAGGTGATGTAGTCGGCGATGATCTCCGGGTCGGTAAACTTGACCTGTTCGGCCAGCGCGTAGTTGGGGCTCAGGGCCGCCAGCAGCGCAGAGGCGGTGAGGCCGCCAAAGGTGAACAGTGCGGCGCGGTCGAGAAATTCGCGGCGGTTGAGCTTGCCATGGGCGTAGCCGTCGTAGAGTTCCAGCAGTTCGGGGGCAAAGTCTTTCGCGGTGAGACGAGTCATCGGTGCATTCCTCGATTAGCGGTGGCAATCAATGTAGACCAGGATCAGCCCGCGCGACCATGGGCGGCAGCCGCCAGTTGGCCGGTATCGACGCGCACGAACACCGAGTCACCGATGGCGGTGAGCACCTCACCGGCGTACACCTCGCAGACCACGCGGCTCTTGCGCCCCACCTCGCCCTCAACCCGCGCGCGCAGGCTCAGCGTGACGCCCATGGGCGTGGGCTTGATGAATTTGATGCCGAGGTTGCCGGTGACGCAATCGATGCGCGGCGAGCTGCCGGGTTCACGTTGCTCGGCGCGGTAGTGATAAGCCATGGCCGTCCAGTTGGAATGGCAGTCCACCAGCATGGCGATCAGGCCGCCGTAGACCAGGTCGGGCCAGCCGCTGTATTTGGCCTCGGGCTGATGCTCGGCGATGACGTGGATGCCATCGGCGTCCCAACGGCTTTTGATGTGCAGGCCATGCGGGTTGCTGCCGCCGCAGCCGTAGCAGATGCCTTCGGGGGCGGTGGTGTCCTGCAGAGAAGGGATGGGCATGAAAAGTCCTTATTGTTTTTCGCGACTACTCTGTTTAGCAGGACGCGCGCCCGATGGGAATAAATCCATGCCATGGCGTGTTAGCTCAGCACGTGTGTCCTTTTCTCTCGCGGAGCGTTTCATGAAGCGTCGAATGTCCAAGGTGTTCTTGCTGGCCCTCGTCTTCGGTTGGTTTTCCAGCGCGCAGGCTGTGGAATACAAAGACGTCAACCGCACCGCCAGCCAGATCAGCTTTACCTTCCAACAGTTCGGGCAGCAAGTGTATGGCACCTTCAGCGACTTTGAAGGCACCCTGACGTTCGATACGCAAAAGCCCGAGGCGGCGCATGCGTTGCTCAAAATCCAGCTCGCCAGCATCGACGCCGGCAGCCCGGACGCCAATACCCAACTGCAACAGCCCGCGTGGTTCGACACCACGGCCTATCCGGTCGGCGTGTATGAATCCAACGGCGCCACCGCACTGGGCGACAACCGCTACACGATCGCCGGCAACCTGACGATCAAGGGCATCACGCGGCCGGTGGACATCACTGTGCTGCTCAAGGAGCAAAGCGGCATCGGCGTGTTCGACGGTGAGTTCGTGCTCAAGCGCGATGACTTCAAGATTGGCGAAGGTGAGTGGGCGGGCAACAGCGTGGTGTCCAACGACATCACCATCAAGTTCAAGATGGTCGCGCCGCAGCGTTAACGTGCAAACCGTTTCGCGCCGGCCACGCAGCCGATCACCGCAACCGTTACCAGCACCATGCCCAGGCTGACCTGCTCATGCAGCAGGCCCGCCGCCAGCGCCAGGCCGAAGAAGGGTTGCAGCAACTGCAACTGGCCGACGGCGGCGATGCCACCCTGAGCCAGGCCGCGGTACCAGAACACAAAGCCGATGAGCATGCTGAACAACGCCACATAGCCCAGGCTCAGCCAGGCCGGCAGGCTGATGCCGCTGAAGGTCGCGGGGGCGAGGATCAGACTCAGCGGCGCCACCACCGGCAGCGACACCACCAGTGCCCAGCAGATCACCTGCCACCCGCCCAGGGTGCGTGACAATTTGGCGCCCTCGGCATAGCCCAAACCGCATGCCAGCACCGCCAACAGCATCAGCACGTCACCCACGGGCGCGGCGCTCAAGCCTTGGGCGACGGCGTAGCCCATCACCAACAGGCTGCCGAGTATCGAAAACAGCCAGAACACCGGGCGCGGCCGCTCGCCGCCACGCAGCACGCCGAACACCGCCGTGGCCAGTGGCAGCAGGCCGATGAAGACGATGGAGTGCGCCGAGGTGACGTATTGCAGCGCCAGTGCCGTGAGCAGCGGAAAGCCAATCACCACGCCGAGCGCGACGATTGCCAGCGGCAACCATTGCGCGCGCGATGGGCGTTTCTCCTTGAACAGTCTCAGCAGGCACAGCCCCAGCGCGGCGGCGAGGGTGGCGCGGATCATGGTCAGGAACACCGGGTTGAACTCCATCACCGCCAGGCGCGTGGCCGGCAGTGAACCGCTGAAAATGAGCACGCCGATAAAACCGTTGATCCAACCTTGAGTGCTGCTGTCGAGCCTGTTGAGGCCAAAGGTGCGTTCCATGAGGGCGTGCCTGAAAAGGATAAGTTGCGTTCGGCCATCCTAGGGTCGAAGATTAAGACAATCAAAAAATTGTCATGGATACATCGCTTATGCCACGTGCTCGCTACAAGTCGCTGGTCGATGCGTTTGCCGGGGATATCCGCAGCGGTGCGCTGCCACCCGGCACGCGTCTGCCCACCCACCGCCAATTGGCCGCCGACCATGGCCTGGCGCTGGTCACGGCCAGCCGTGTGTACAGCGAGCTTGAGGCGATGGGCCTGGTCAGTGGCGAAACCGGGCGCGGCACGTTCGTGCGCGAAATCTCGTTGCCGCCGGGGCAGGGCAGTGGGCAGATGACGGTAGCGACGGGCATGCTCGACCTCAATTTCAACTACCCGTCGCTGCCGGGCCAGGCCGATTTGCTGCGTACGGCGTTGCGCCAACTGGCGCTGTCGGGCGACCTGGAGGCGCTTCTGCGCTACCAGCCCCATGCCGGCCGCCTGCACGAGCGGGCAGCGGTGGCGCGGCATCTGTTGAGCCGAGGGCTGGTGGTGGAGGCCGAGCAAGTGCTGGTGGTCAGCGGTGCCCAGCACGGCTTGGCGGTGACGATGATGGCATTGCTCAAGCCGGGGGATGTGATTGCCGTCGATGCCCTGACGTATTCAGGCTTTAAAGTGCTGGCCGAAACCCTGCACCTGGAAATCGTCGCGATCCCGGTCACCGCCAGTGGCCCGGACCTGGACGCCCTGCAACGCCTGTGCAGCAAGCGGCCGGTGCGCGCGGTGTACAGCATTCCGACCTTACATAACCCGTTGGGTTGGGTGATGAGCCTGGAACAGCGCGAGGGATTAGTCGGCATTGCCCGACAACACAATCTGATGATCATCGAGGACGCGGCCTACGCGTTTCTGGCGCAGGAGGCGCGGCCCCCATTGGCAACCCTGGCGCCTGAGCGCACGGTGTACGTCGGCGGGTTTTCCAAGAGCGTCGCGACCGGGTTGCGGGTCGGCTTTATTGCCGCGCCCCCGGCCTGGGTAAAGAAACTGGAACGCACCATCATGGCCACCACCTGGAACGTACCCGGCGTCATGAGTGCGATGGCCGTGGCCTGGATCGAGGACGGCACGGTCGACCAGCTGGAAGCGCAAAAGCGCCAGGATGCCAAAGCGCGACAGGCTTTGGCGGCGCACGTGCTCAAGGGCGTGCATTACATCAGCCACCCGTCATCGTATTTTCTGTGGTTGCCGCTGGGTGAAGAGGCCAGGGCCGATCAAATCGCCATGGCCTTGCAGCGCGAAGGTATTTCGGTGTCCACCGCCGAGCCGTTTGCGGTTTCGGCAACCGTGCCCCACGCGCTGCGTTTGGCATTGGGCTCGGTGAGCATGTCGGCGCTGCGCGAGGCGCTGGTGAAGGTCCGCGAGGTGGTGCAATGGTGAGCTGACGCGCGCCAGCTCACCACCGGTCATCAGTATTTGTAAGCCTGGCGCCCGATCAGCAGCCACTTGCCTTTTTGCTTCTGCCAAACCTGGAAGTTGTCGATGTCGGTCGGCGTGTCTACGCCACTGTTCACCGCCAGCGCGTGAAAGTGGTTACGCACCAGGGCCGTGTCGCCGTCGAGGGTAATGGTCTGGTTCTGCATTTCAAGGGTCTTGAACGCGCTGGTGTGGGTTTCCAGATCAGCAATGAATTGCGCTTTGTTCTGCACCTTGCCGCTGGAGTGGCCGTAGGTGAGTTTGTCGGAGGTCAACGCATGAAGCTGCTTGAGGTCCAGGTGCAACATGGCTTGGGTCAGTTGGTCGACCGCTTGGGCCACATCCTTTTCGGCGGGGGCAGGCGCTGCTGCGACGTAGCCGGTGAACAGGCACAGAAAACCGATCAGCACTTTGACGTTTTGCATGGGTGTTTCCTTATTGTTGTTAGGGTCGGGCACGATTATTTAAGTCGTCGTACAACCATGCAATATTTCTGATGGGGAAGGAAAGTGAAATTTTGAAATATCTTGAAAAGGTTAGGCGATGACGCGTTATAAGCGCTTTAGAGTCTTGTACGACATCTCAACACATAGTGTAGGGGTGTGAGTTTTTCCGTGCCGCTTCCTGCTCAAGTAGCACATCGCTATGCTACTGCCGACACAACAAGAACCCCCGAGGGAAAAATGGATTTTAACTGGCACAGCGACGTTATTACCCGCGCCACCCCCGTCACCCCACACTACAAAACTACCCAGAACGTTCGCCGTTTCATGCTTGAACACTGCGGCCCGGGGTTCAAGTTCGACCGGCCCTTCATGGCCTGGATTCGCAGCGACATCCCCAAGACCCTGGGCGATGTGGTGGATGAGTGGCAACATCGCAACGAGGTTTGACGAGCATGACAGCAGACGAAAAATACCAGGCAGCCCAGCAGCGCCTCGGCTATCAACTGGACGAGTTCAAAATCGGTGGCAACTACACACCCTTGGTGCGCGATGGTCACCACCTGTACATCAGCGGCCAGATCCCCCGGGTCGGCGACACGATCGTGCTGCCCGGCAAAGTCGGCGAAAGCCTAACCCTGGCCCAGGCGCAAATCGCCGCCGGCATCAGCGCGCTGCGTTGCCTGGGCTTGCTCAAGCAGGCATTGGGCTCGCTGGATCAAGTCAAGGCCATCGCACGTATCACCGTGTACGTGCGCAGCGCCGAAGACTTTGATCAGCAAAGCGAGGTGGCCAACGGTGCGTCGGACCTGTTGCATGAAATTCTCGGCAGCGCCGGCACGCACACCCGCACGTCGGTGGGGGTGATGCAGTTGCCGAAATCGGCAGCGGTCGAGATCGACATGATTGCTGTTGCCCACGGTTGAGGCCGGCATGATCACCCAAGGCATGGGCGTACTGACCAACTACGGCGTTCACCTGGCGCCGGGGCTGGTGCTGTTTGGGCTGTGGTTTGCGCTGACGCCCAGGGCGATGCTGGCGATGCGCATCCTGATCCTGCTGACGGCATTTGTGTTGATGCGTGACGCGATGACGCCGCTCGGGATGTGGTCGCTCAGCAGCGAAGTGCAGATCGCGTTCAGCGCGAATGCCTTTGTGTTGGCGGCGCTGGGTGGGATGTCAGTGCTGCTGATTATGGTGCTTGCACGCACGGCGCCGGAGTTATGGCGGCTGATGCGCTGGACCATCGGCAATCCTGCGCTGGGTTTGGCCGTGGGGCTTGTGGTGGGCTGTCTGCTCGGTGTGCCGCTGCGGGTTTACCAGGGCATCGAGGCGTTCGAGATTCACGGCTACTGGGTCTGGCTGCCGGGGATGGTGGTGCTGGCCTATGGCGCGAATGCGTTGGAGGAGGTGCTGTTTCGCGGTTTTTTGCAGGGCTACCTCGAACAGCAGGTGACGCCATTGCGCGCGGCATTGATCAGCGGCGTAGCCTTTGCGGCCTGCCACGCGTTTCTGGCCTTGAGTGTCACCCAGTTGGGCTGGCCGGTATTGCTGTTCACCCTGATCGAAGGCCTGGCCTGCGCGCTGGTGCGCATGCGCTATGGCGTGTTGCCGGCAACCGTGGCCCATGGCACGGCCATCCTGTTGATTGCCGTGCCCTACCTGACTTGATGTGAAATGCAGTAAAACTTGTGGGAGCGTGTTTAGCCAGCTGCTGACCGGCCTGGCCTGAAATGCAGTCAACACTGTGGGAGCGGGCTTGCTCGCGAAGGCGGTCTGTCAGTGAAAAACAGGTTGGCTGATCCGCCCCTATCGCAGGCAAGCCAGCTCCCACATTTGCAGCGTGATTAGCCAGCTGCTGACCGGCCCGGCCTGAAATGCAGTCAACACTGTGGGAGCGGGCTTGCTCGCGAAGGCGGTCTGTCAGTGAAAAACAGGTTGGCTGACCCACCGCTATCGCAGGCAAGCCAGCTCCCACATTTGCAGCGTGATTAGCCAGCTGCTGACCGGCCCGGCCTGAAATGCAGTCAACACTGTGGGAGCGGGCTTGCTCGCGAAGGCGGTCTGTCAGTGAAAAACA
>NZ_CAWPSZ010000018.1:0-66601 GCF_963890955.1 Pseudomonas sp. MF6747 | reverse complement strand
GCTCCCACATTTAATGCATTTCAAATGTAGATTTGGCCTTAGCCGTAAAAATGTGGACGCTCTGGCAGGCCGACTTTCACGATCTGCTCACTGCGCTGCGCCTCAATGCACGCATCCGCCGCCACCGCTGCCGCAAACCCATCCCACGCCGACGGCCCACCCACTTGCCCGGCGCGTACGCTGTCGATGAAGGCCTGCAATTCGACGTCGTAGGCGCCGATGAACCGGTCCTTCCAATCCATCAAAATCGCATTCGACAGCTTGGCCTCGCTGCGCAGTTGCACCTGCGAAGGCTCAGGCAGTTTGGCAATACCGGTCTCACCCACCACTTCGCACTGAATGTCGTAGCCGTACTGGCAGTTCACGAACACTTCCACATCGATGCGCGTGCCCTTGGCGGTTTCCAGCAGCACAATCTGCGGGTCGCGCAAGTGGGCCAACGCCTTGCTCGATTTGCGCGGGAACACCACTTGCACTGACACGTAGTCGTCGTTGAGCAGCCAACGCAACACGTCCAGTTCATGGATCAAGGTGTCGGTGATCGCCATGTCGGTCTTGTAGTTTTCGCCCACCGTCGGGTTGCGGTGCGCGCAGTGCAGCATCAATGGCTCGCCGATCTGGCCGCTGTCGATGACCGCCTTGAGGGCGCGGTAACCTTCGTCGTACGGGCGCATGAAGCCTACCTGCACCAGGCGCTTGCCGAAGGCGACTTCGGCATCGACGATCTTGCGGCAGCCTTCGGCCGTCACCGCCAGAGGTTTTTCGCAGAACACCGGCTTGCCGGCGGCGATGGCAGCAAGCACGAATTCTTCGTGGCTCGGCCCCCAGGAAGTCACGAGAATTGCCTCGACCTGCGGCGAGTTGATCAACGCATGGCCGTCCGCGTACACCTCGGCGGTCAGCTTCAAATCAGCGACGACCTTGGCGGCTTGCTCAAGGTTGATGTCGGTCACCGCCACCACCTGGCTATTGAGCAAGGTCTGGCTGCACCGACGGATATGGTCCCGGCCAATGGCGCCCGTACCGATAACACCCAACTTCAAAGACATACAAACACTCCTCTTGTTATTAGTACTGCCGGGCCTTGGCCAGGCGTTCATTGAGTTGTTTGGCCACCGCGTCAGTGCGCGCGCTGGTCGAGACCTGCGCCACACCCACCCGCCACCACGACAGGTATTTGTGGATCATGGTCTTGGGCAGAACCTTGATATCGATCAGCGTCGACACCGTTTGCGTACGCGCATCGGCCAACGCCGCCTGCAACTGCTCCACCGTGCTGACCTTGTAGGTCTTGCAGCCGTAGGCCGCCGCACTCATGGCGAAATCCACCGGCACAAAACCGCCGTCGAGCTTGCCCGTCTGCGGGTTGCGAAAGCGGAACTCGGTGCCGAAGCTGTCCATGCCGTGTTCCATCTGCAGGTTGTTGATGCAGCCGAAGGTCATGTTGTCGAGCAGCACCACGTTGATCTTGCGCCGCTCCTGAATCGAGGTGGCCAGCTCCGAGTGCAGCATCATGTAGGAGCCGTCACCCACCAGCGCATAGACCTCGCGCGCCGGCTCGGCCAGCTTCACGCCCAGGGCCGCGTTGACCTCGTAGCCCATGCACGAATAGCCATACTCGACGTGGTAGGTGTTCACGCCCTTGCTGCGCCAGCTGCGCTGCAAGTCGCCCGGCAAGCTGCCGGCGGCGGCGACGATAATGGCGTCGTCGGCCAGGGTTTCGTTGAGCACGCCGAGCACGCGGCTTTGGGTCAGGCAGGAACCGGTCAGCTCGATAAACTCGCGCAGCACGGCCGGGTCCATGTGGTCGTTGATTTCCGGGACGAAATTGTCCGTCTGGTAGTCGGCCTGGTAGATGCGATCCACCTCGGCGTCCAGCTGCGCCTTGGCATCGCGCGGCTGATCCGCCCAGTCGGAACGGTAGTCACCCAAGGCATCCGCCAACGCCTCCAGGCCCACCCTGGCGTCCGCCAGCAGTTGCACGCCGTCCAGTTTCAGGGCATCGCACGGACTGATATTGAGGTTGAGAAACGTCACTTCGGGGTGCTTGAACAGTGACTTCGACGAGGTGGTGAAGTCGGTGTAGCGCGTGCCGATACCGATGATCAGGTCCGCTTCCGGGGCCAGCAGGTTCGCCGCCAGGCAGCCGGTTTCGCCGAGACCGCCCAGGTTCAGCGGATGGCTGGACACCACCGCGCTCTTGCCTGCCTGGGTTTCGGCGAAGGGGATGTCAAAGCGTTCGGCAAACGCTTGCAGCGCGGCATTCGCACCGGCGTATTTGACCCCGCCGCCGCAGACGATCAGCGGTTTGCGCTTGCCTCGAAAGGCAGCCAACGCATCGCCGATCATCGCTTCAGTCGGCGGACGGCGTTCGATACGGTGCACACGTTTTTGCAGGAAGTAGTCGGGATAATCCCAGGCTTCAGCCTGTACATCCTGCGGCAGGGCCAAAGTAACGGCGCCGGTTTGCGCGGGGTCAGTGAGCACGCGCATGGCATGGATCGCAGCGGTCATCAGCTGCTCGGGGCGGTTGATGCGGTCCCAGTATTTACTCACCGAGCGGAAGGCATCGTTGGTGCTGATGCTCAAATCGTGAAACTGCTCGATCTGCTGCAGCACCGGGTCAGGCTGGCGGCTGGCATAGACATCGCCGGGCAACAGCAGCAACGGAATACGGTTGGCCGTGGCGGTCGCGGCGGCGGTAATCATATTTGCCGCGCCCGGCCCCACCGACGAGGTGCACGCGTAAATCTTGCGGCGCAGGTGCTGCTTGGCAAACCCGATGGCGGCGTGGGCCATGCCTTGCTCATTGCGGCCCTGATGCACCACCAGATCGCCGCTGTCCTGCTCCAGCGCCTGGCCCAGCCCCAGCACGTTGCCGTGGCCGAAAATGGTAAAAACCCCGGCGACAAACTTGCTCTGCACACCATCGACTTCGATGTACTGGTTATCCAGAAACTTCACCAGGGCCTGGGCCATGGTCAATCTTGTTGTGGTCATGTTCGCACCTTGTATGAATGCAAATCTGTCGATCAACAGTGAACCAATGTGGGAGCGGGCTTGCTCGCGAATGCGGTGTGTCAGTCACCCAATTCATTTACTGATCCACCGCATTCGCGAGCAAGCCCGCTCCCACAGTTTGGCCCGTGTCAGGTTCGAGGGTTTTGCAGGTGGGCGATGCTTGCCCCGATTGCCTGCTGAATATCCGCCAACGCATGCACGCTTTCCGCAAACGGCTCAAACGACAGGTAACCGCCATACCCAGTGCTGAGCAAGGTGTCGATCTGCGCGGCATTGCCGAGGATATCGCCCTCGCCCACCAGCACGCGGTGGCCATCGCGGATGGCATTGAGCGGTGCGTCGCGATCCTCGACGCCGGAGATATGCACCAGGCCGGTCAGCTGCGGGAAGAATTCCTGTTCGCCAGCCAAGTGATGGTGAAAGGTGTCATGCACCAGCCGGAACACATCCAGGCCGCCAATCGCCTGGATCGCATCCACGGCCAAACGCTTGCGGCGCAGCGCGCATTCTTCAAAACCCAGTGGTTCGATGAAACCGAGAATCCCGTACTCGCGCAGGATCGGCGCCAACTCGCTCAACGCCGTGCGCAAACCGGCCGCGCGCTGGGCTGCATTGCGGGTATCGCCGCGCTCGTTCAGCGGGCACATCACCAGGCCTTGCGCGCCGCATTCACGCGCATAGGTGGCGAGTTTGATCGCCTGGGCACGGCGCTCGTCATTCCACACGTCAAACGGGTACAGCGCGTTGATCGACAGCACCGTGATGCCTTGCACCGCGCACAGCTCACGCACGCGGCTGGCCGGGGTGCCGTATTCGATTTCATGACCTTTGAGGTCGTTGCGAATCTCGATGGCATCGCACTTGAGGGCCGCCGCCAACTGGATGAAATCCGGCAGGGAAAGGTCGGGCGCGACCATGCGGTTAAGGGCAAAACGTAGCGGCGACTTCATTGTTGTTGTTCTCCGTTCAAACCAGTCAGAGGTCCAGCAGCCAGCTGTGCTGCGGGTCGTTATGGAAATGCCAGGCGCGCTTGGGGCCGGCCATCACGTTCAAGTAATACGACTCGTAGCCATACGGCACACTGACCGGGTGATACCCCTTGGGCACCACCACCAGGTCGCTGTTTTCCACGGCCATGGCCTGGTCGATGCTGCGATCGTCGGTGTACACGCGCTGGAACACGAAGCCCTGGGGCGGGTTGATCTGGTGGTAGTAGGTCTCTTCGAGAAAACTTTGGTGTGGCAGGTCATCGGTGTCGTGCTTGTGCGGCGGGTAGCTGGACGAGTGCCCGGACGGCGTGCGCACTTCCACCACCAGCAGCGAATGGGCCGGCTCGCTGTCGGGCAGGATGTCGCACACATACCGGGTGTTGGCGCCCTTGCCGCGCACGCTGCGCTTGCACTGTTCAGGACGAATCAGGCGCGGTTCAAAACCTGTGGCACCGGGTGCAGCGCACACCGCAATTTGCACATCGCTCAACGCGGTCACCTGCGCATCGGTGCCAGGCGGTAGGTAGGCGGCGAAGGGTGATTTGTCTTCAAAGACCGAGTGGCGATCACCGAGGTTCTGCCAGCTGAAACCTTCGCCCTCGATATTCACCCGGCCGCTGAGCAGAACCAGGCATAGCTCTTTATCGCCGGCGGTGACCGGCAGGGTTTCACCCAGGCTCAGGCGGTAGGCGGCAAAGCCTACGTACTCCAGGCGCCCTTCATCCAGGGCAACCATGGTTTGCCCGCGTTTGCTGCTTTTGACCAACAAGCTCATCACTTAAGTCCTCTCGCTGAGAAGCGTGCGCAACGTGTCGTAGCCCTTTTTCGCGTAGATATAGCTGGGCGCCACGGCCGGGTCCTGCTCGGCTTCCACCACTAGCCAGCCCTCGTACTTGGCCGCCAACAGCACGTCGAGCAACTCGGCAAAGTCGATATCGCCGTCGCCGGGCACGGTGAAGGTGCCGTTCACGATGCAGTCGGGAAAGCTCCACATCTGGTTGCGCGCCAGTTGCACCACCGGTTTGCGCACGTCCTTGAAATGCACGTGGCAGACGCGCTCGATGTGTTTGCGCAGCACCTCGACGGGCTCGCCGCCGCCCATGTAGCAGTGGCCCGAATCGAACAGCAGGCCGACTTCCGGGCCGGTGCGGCGCATCAACTGGTCAATGTCTTCGGGGGATTCGACGTAGGCGCCCATGTGGTGGTGGTAGGCCAGGCGCACGCCTTGGGACAGGGTGAAGCGCGCCAGTTCGGTGAGTTTGTCGGCGTAGGCCTGCCAGGCGTGTTCGCTATGAAAACGCGGACGTTCGATCAGGCGCACCCTGGCGCCCTGAATCGAATCGGCGACTTCGCCGTAGACCAGCACCTTGGCGCCGTTGAGTTTGAGCACCTCGACGTGGCCGGCGATGGCCTCGATTTCTTCCGCCACCGAACGCCGTGCCAGGCGGCTGGAATACCAGCCGGAGACCAGCGCCAGGTCATAGGGGCGCAGCACGTCGCCGACGCCTTGGGCGTCCTTGGGGAATTTGCCGTTGAGTTCAAAACCTTCGTAGCCGATCTCCTTGCCTTCGCTCAGCGCAGTGCTCAAGGGCGTTTCACCGCCCAGGGCCGGCAGGTCGTCGTTGCTCCAGGAGATCGGGTTGATGCCAATTCGGATTGCGGGCATGGCTGCACCTTTTATTGTTTTCAAAGTTGCATGAGATCTGCTTTATGTGGGAGCTGGCTTGCCTGCGATGGCATCAGCCCGGTGTAGCTGATAGACCGAGTTGTCTGCATCGCAGGCCAGCCAGCTCCCACATTTGACCGTGTTTAACTTCTAGCGCTGCGCCAGGCATTGATGAGCTGTTCGAAGGTGTGTTGCACCTGTTGGATCAGCGTTTCATCATCAATCTCCCCCGCCATCCACGCGCGGCTGGGTTCCTGGAAGATCGTGCGGCCCACCGCGAACCCACGGCAGGTGCTGCTTTGGCTTGCTTGCTGGAAGCCGTCGGCGAGGCATTCGGCCGAAGCGTTCAGGCCCAGCAGCACCACGCCACGGCAGTACGGGTCGCGCTCCTGGATCAGTTCGTCGAGTTTTTTCCAGTCTTCGGCCGACTGCGCCTCGATCTTCCACCACGCCGGGTAGATGCCCAGGTTGTACAGGCGCTTGAGGCTGCGATAGAGCACGTCGGGATAGGTGGACGGGTGATCCTTGGGCGGGATGACTTCCAGCAGCAGCTCATGGCCGCTGACCAGCGAAGCCTCGTACACCGCCTTGAGCTGCGCTTCCTGTTCCAGGCGCAGCATCGGCTCATCGTCGGGGTGGTATTGCACCAGGCACTTGATGATTTGCTCCTGGGGCCAGGCAATCAGGTTACTGCCCACCGAGCGCCCGTGTTCAAACGCCAGCGGCCGCGAGTTCTGCACTTCCACCGGGCGCGCGATCCACCAGCCGCGACCGCTGGCGGCGTTGAGTGCGTCCTGGCCGAAACGCTGGTCGGCCAACAGGCCCACATCGGCGTCGACGCCCTGCTCGCGCAGTTTGGCTTCGACGCGTTCGATGGCCTGGATAAACAGCTGCTTGATGTCGCTGATGCGGGTTGGGGCCTGGCCGCCTTTTTGCGCCAGGTCCACCAGTTGCCAGCGATGGTCGAAGGCAAACACGAACAGCTGCTTCCAGGCTTTGCGCGGCACCGTGACGCGGTGCAGACGCTGCAAGGTGACGTCTTGATCTGGCCGGGTGATGGGCACCGGGCTGTTGAACAGGTAATCCAGCTCGGCAGGCGTGGGCATGGCCGGCGCGCAGGCGTGGCGGGAAACCACCAGGCCGCCACAGGCGTTGGCCAACTGGCTGCAACGCTCGTCGCTGGCATCGTTGATCCAGCCGCTGAGGAAGCCCGACATGAACGCATCGCCGGCGCCCAGCACATTGAGCACCTCAACGCGCACGCCGGGGTAGATGGCGCCGTCTTCCAGCCGCGCGGGGATCGCGCCGTGGATCACCGTGCAGCCCTGCGGGCCGAGCTTGACCACCAGGGTGGCCGGGGTCAATTCACGCACGGTGCGCAGCGCGGTGAGCAAATCTTCACTGCCGCCAGCGATCAGAAACTCCTCTTCGGTGCCGACGATCAGGTCAAAGCGCGGCAAAATTTTCTGTACGTGCTGGCTGACGTTCTGGTCGGCGACAAACCGGGTCTCGCCGTCGGCCTTGCCCGCCAGGCCCCACAGCACCGGACGGTAGTCGATATCGAGCACGCGCTTGACGTTGTGCTTGGCCGCGTAGTCCAGGGCCTGGAGGCTGGCCTTGTACACGCCATCCGTGGAGAAATGCGTGCCGGTGATCAACAAGGCTTTGCTAGAGGCAATAAAGGCCTCGCTGATGTCTTCGGCGCGCAAGGCCATGTCGGCGCAGTTTTCGCGGTAGAACACCAGCGGGAAGGTTTCGCGGTCCTTGAGGCCCAGCAGCACCAGCGCGGTGAGGCGTTCCGGGTCGACCTTGATACCGCTGACATCGCAGCCTTCGCGGGCCAGGGATTCCACCAGGAAGCGGCCCATGTGGTCGTCGCCGACCCGGCTCAACATCGCCGATTTAAGCCCCAGCCGCGCGGTGCCAAAGGCGATATTGGCGGAGGACCCGCCGAGGTACTTGGCGAAGCTGGATACGTCCTCAAGTCGCGCACCCACTTGCTGTGCGTAAAGGTCGACGCCCAGGCGTCCGAGGCAAATCAGATCCAATTGACGCCCACTGGCAAAACGAGTCTGGCCCATGCTGGCTCCTGTTATTTTTATCAGCCTGCGTGGTGCCGCCGTGGTGGCGGCACACGCTCTTGGTGAAAGCAGACTAGAACGTCCGGCGGCCGCAATCAATATTTATTCCATAATTATTTTTAGTGGAATATTTTTTCCAATAAGCCAGCATAATGGCCTGCCAGCCCTCCTGCATCGTTTCAGCAGGCCACGGCTGCCGTGATGCCGGGGTATTTTTTTGCGCCTACCCTGTAGACTTGCGCCCACCCATCAGCGCATCAGAAGAACACGCCAGAAGGATTGCCCATGTCCCGCACCGATCCCGAGACCACCCTGGAAGAGACTATTGCCAGCCCTCCGATCAATGCCGAGCGCCTGTTGCAGCTGATCACCGACGAATACGAAAGCCTGCCACGCCAGCTCAAACGCATCGCCAGCTACATGAGCCAGCAAAGCGACCGGATCATGGTCGACCGCATCAGCGACATCGCCCGCGAGTGCGAAGTGCACCCCTCGGCCATCGTGCGGTTCTCCCAGCGGTTCGGTTTCAGTGGTTTCAGTGAGATGCAGGCGCTGTTTCGCGAGGCCTACACCCACAAGACCACGCCGGTGCAGAACTACCAGCAACGCATCCGCAGCATGATCGCCAACAAGTCGCAGAAGGCCAGCGGCGGCGACCTGGCGCGCGAATGCGTGAACGCCACCCTCTCCGGCATCGAGCGCCTGGGGCTGGAACTCGATGATGTGGCCTTCGAGAAAGCCGTGGACCTGGTGGTCAATGCCGACAATATCTACGTGGTCGGTGTGCGTCGCTCCTTCGCGGTCGCCGATTACCTGGTCTACAACCTGCAGCACACCAACAAGCGCATTCACTTGATTTCCGGTTTGGGCGGCAGTTACCGCGAGCAGATGCGCAGCGTGCGTGCCAATGACCTGGTGATCGCCATCAGCTTTACGCCCTATGGCAAAGAAACTCAGCACTGCCTGCGTATTGCCCAGCATCATCAGGCCAAGACCTTGATCATCACCGACAGCAACCTGTCGCCCCTGGCCAAGCGGGCGAATGCGGTGCTGTTGGTGAATGAGGGGTCGTCGTTTGCGTTTCGCTCGCTGAGCGCCACCTTGTGCCTGTGCCAGGCATTGTTTATTGCGGTGGCGTATCGGTTGGAGTTGAAGGTCGATGAGATTCATGAACAGGTGGGGTTCGACGACTGATCTTCTGGCACGGCAGGTTCCCTGTGGGCGCCGGCTTGTGTGGGAGCGGGCTTGCTCGCGAATACGGTGTGTCAGTATCAGATAGGTTGACTGACACACCGCTTTCGCGAGCAAGTCCGCCCCCACATAAAGCCAGTTCCTGTCGTTTGGTTAGTGTTTGGCTTTGCACCGGCGCATCAGGTGGTAGGCCGCGGGGATGACGAACAGGGAGAGCAACGGCGCGGTGAGCATGCCGCCGATCATTGGCGCGGCGATGCGGCTCATGACTTCGCTGCCAGTGCCGTCGCCCAATAGAATCGGGAGCAAGCCGGCAATGATGACCGCCACGGTCATGGCTTTGGGGCGCACTCGCAGTACGGCGCCTTCGGTGATGGCTGCCAGCAGGTCACCGTCCTTGCGCTCGGCCCAGGCGTTTTTCAGGTAGAGCAGCATGATCACGCCGAACTCCGCCGACACGCCCGCCAACGCGATAAAGCCCACGCCCGTGGCCACCGACAGGTTGAAGCCCAGCCCGTACAGCAACCATACGCCGCCGGTGAGTGCGAACGGCAACGTCCCGAGAATCAACAGCGCCTCATCCGTACGACGGAAGGTCAGGTAGAGCAGCACAAAAATGATCAGCACAGTCGCCGGCACGACCAGTTTCAGACGTTGATTGGCGCGTTCAAGAAATTCGAACTGCCCCGAATAACTGAGGCTCATGCCCGGCTGCAACTGCACTTGCCGGTTGATCGCCTCACGCAGATCCTTCACCACCGACGCCAGGTCACGGTCGCGCACGTCGATGTAGACCCAGCCGGAAGGCCGCGCGTTTTCACTTTTGAGCATTGGCGGCCCGTCACTGATTTTGAGCCTGGCCACCGTGCCAAGCGTGATCTGACTGCCTTGCGGCGTGTAGATCGGCAGGGTTTCCAAGGCCGTTACCGAGTCGCGCCATTCCCGCGGATACCGCAGGCTGATGGGGAAACGCGCCAGGCCTTCCACGGTCTCGCCAATGGTTTCGCCGCCAATCGCCCCTGACACGATCGACTGCACATCGGCAATGTTCAGCCCGTACTGCGCGGCGGCGCCACGGTCGATGTCCACGTCGATGTAGCGCCCGCCAGTCAGCCTTTCAGCCAGCGCCGAACTCACCCCCGGCACACCTTTGGCGACCTTCTCGACAGCCTGGGTCACGGCATCGATCTGCATCAGGCTGGAACCTGCCACCTTCACGCCAATCGGGCTTTTTACCCCGGTGGCGAGCATGTCGATGCGGTTGCGAATCGGCGCAATCCAGATATTGGTCAAGCCTGGCACCTGCACCACGCGGTCCAGCTCTTTCACCAGCTGTTGCGGGGTCATACCGGCGCGCCATTGGTCCCGGGGCTTGAACGCTACAGTGGTCTCGAACATCTCCAGCGGCGCCGGGTCGGTGGCGGTTTCGGCGCGGCCGGCCTTGCCGAACACATGGGCGACTTCCGGCACGCTTTTGATCAGGCGATCGGTGCGTTGCAGCAGTTCGCCCGCCGTCTGCGTCGACAGCCCCGGCAGCGCCGAAGGCATGTAGAGCAAGTCCCCCTCATCCAGCGGCGGCAAAAACTCGCCGCCCAGCTTCGACAGCGGCCACACCACGCTGGCGACCATCAGCAGCGCCACCAGCAAGGTCGCGCGCGGCCAGCGCAGCACCGCTTCAAGGGCCGGTTGATAGAGCTTGATCAACCCGCGATTGAGCGGGTTGCGCTGCTCGTCGGGGATGCGCCCGCGAATCCAGTAGCCCATCAATACCGGGATCAACGTCACCGACAACCCGGCCGCCGCCGCCATGGCGTAGGTCTTGGTGTAGGCCAGCGGGCCGAACAGCCGCCCTTCCTGGGCTTGCAAGGTAAACACCGGGATAAACGACAGGGTGATGATCAGCAGGCAGAAAAACAGCGCCGGCCCGACTTCTACCGCCGCCTGCGTCATCACCGTCCAATGCTCCTCACCTTTGAGGTCGCGTCCGGGATTGGCGTGGTGCCAGGCTTCGATTTTCTTGTGGGCGTTTTCGATCATCACCACGGCCGCATCCACCATCGCGCCGATGGCTATCGCGATACCGCCCAGGGACATGATGTTGGCGTTGATCCCTTGGAAGCGCATGACGATAAACGCGATCAACACGCCCACCGGCAACGAGATGATCGCTACCAGCGAGGAGCGCAGGTGCCACAGGAATATCCCGCACACCAGCGCCACCACCAGGAATTCCTCGAGCAGTTTGTGGCTGAGGTTATCCACGGCGCGGTCGATCAGTGTGCTGCGGTCGTAGGTGGTGACGATCTCTACGCCAGGCGGCAGGCTGCTTTTCAACTGCTCCAGCTTGGTTTTCACCGCAGCAATGGCCTCACGAGCATTTTTACCGCTGCGCAGGATCACCACGCCGCCGACCGCCTCGCCTTCGCCGTCGAGTTCACTGATACCCCGACGCAGGTCCGGGCCGAGTTGAATCGTGGCCACATCGCCGAGGGTCACCGGCACATTGTTGCGGTCGAGACGCAGTGGAATGGCGCGAAAATCATTGAGCGTTTTCAGGTAACCGGACGCGCGCACCATGTATTCGGATTCACCCAGGTTCAGCACCGAGCCACCGGTTTCCTGGTTGGCATTGCCGACAGCGTCCGCCACTTGGGCCTGGGTGATGCCGCGACTGGCCATGGCCAGCGGGTCAAGCTGCACCTGGTATTGCTTGACCTGGCCGCCAATGGTCGCTACCTCCGCCACATTCGGCAGGGTCTTGAGCTCGAACTTGAGGAACCAATCCTGCAAGGCGCGCAATTGCGCCAAGTCGTGCTGGCCGGTGCGGTCAACCAGCGCGTATTGGTAGATCCAGCCAACGCCGGTGGCGTCCGGCCCCAGCGACGGCTTGGCCGACGCCGGCAGCCGTGCCTGCAATTGGCTGAGGTATTCCAACACCCGCGACCGCGCCCAATACAGGTCGGTGCCCTCGTCGAACAGCACGTACACGTAGCTGTCGCCAAAGAAGGAAAAACCACGCACGGTCCTGGCGCCCGGCACCGAGAGCATGGTGGTGGTCATCGGGTAAGTGACCTGGTTTTCCACGATCTGCGGCGCCTGGCCCGGGTACGGCGTGCGGATGATCACCTGCACATCCGAAAGGTCCGGCAACGCGTCGACCGGCGTGTTCTGCAGCGCCCAAATGCCCCATGCGGTGATGAACAGTGTGGCGAGCAACACCAGAAACCGGTTGGCCACCGACCAGCGAATCAAAAGCGCGATCATGGCCGGGCTCCCGGTTGCATGCTCATTTCAGACGTGTCGGACGCTGGCGCTATTAACCCGCGTAAACTGGCTTCAGAGTCCAGCAGAAATTGCCCGGACGCGACCACCTGCTGACCTTCCTGCAAGCCACTGCGGATTACGGTCTGGTCCTGGTTCTCGGCCCCCACCTCGACTTCCAGCGGTCGATAATGCCCGCCCTCCTCGGCCAGCATCACCAGCACACGCTTGCCGGTGCGAATCAGGGCTTCGCTGGGCACCTGCAACACCGCTTGCCCGCTGGTTTGCGCCAGGCGCACCTGGGCGGTCATGCCAGGGCGCAAGCTGCCGTCGCGGTTGGGCAGTTCGACGCGAACCTGCACGGTGCGACTGTCCAGGGCGTTGGACGGCAAGATCGCACTGAGGGTGCCGTTGATGGCCTCGCCCGGCAAACCGGCAAAGTGCGCCACCACGCGTTGCCCCACGGCTAACGCCGCGCCTTGCGCCTGCGGCACGGCGACCTGCAACCACACCTGCTCCAGGCCATTGACCCGCGCCAGGGTTTGCCCGGCTACCACGGTCATGCCGTCGCGCACCTCCAGGGTCTGCAGCGCGCCGCTCAAGGGCGTGGTGACGGTCATCACTGATTGCACCCGGCCACTGCGCTCCATCTGCGAGATCAGCCCGGCAGGCATGCCACTCAGGCGCAGACGCTGGCGGGCGGCCGCCAACAGGCCACTGTCAGCGCTGCGACGCAGCGCAAGGAACTCTTCCTGGGCGGCGGCCCACTCGGGCACCAGGATGTCTGCCAACGGCGCGCCGGCCTTGAGCACATCACCCGGCGCCCGCGCGTACACCCGCTCGACGAAACCACCGGCCCGGGCCTGCACCACTGCCACATCACGCTCGTTGAAGGCCAGAATGCCCGACACATCCAGCGAGGACGTCATCACGCCACGGGTGACTGTGGCCAGGCGCACGCCGATGGTCTGAGCCTGCCGCGGATCGATCTGCAGCGTTGGGGTATCCGCTGCGGCGCCCTCGGCGTAGCGCGGCACCAATTGCATGTCCATGAAAGGCGACTTGCCGGGCTTGTCGAACTTCTGCTGCGGGTACATCGGGTCGTACCAGTACAACGCGTGCCTGTCGTCGCTGACAGGCGCCAAGGTTGCGGGGTGCAACTGCGCCAATCCGTAGCCCGCACCCAGGCCGAGCAACAACACCGCGGCTGCGATTCGATTATTCATGCGTGGGCTCCCCGTAGGCGAAGTACAGCTGCGCGCCGACCAGGGCACGCTGCTCGATGGCATCGATCTGTTTGAAACGGGCTTGAACCAGTTCCCGGCGGGCGCTGACCACGCTGATCAAATCGCCTTTGCCCGCGCGATAACCGGCCAGGCTCAGGGCGACCTTCTCTTCGGCCAGCGGCACGAGGCTGTCCTGACTGCGTTGCACGGCGCGGTCCAGGCGCTGGTAAACCGCCAGGTCGTCATCCAGCCTCTGGGTATGTTCACGGGTGGCAGCTTCGCGTTCGGCATCCAGTTGATCGAGTTCGGCCAGCCTGGCGGCAATGCCCGGGTTCTGGCGGCGACTGGGGAAGATCGGCAGATCAACGCTCAATTGCAGGCTGACCATGTCGCCGTATTCACGGCCGCGGTGCTGGTAGTCCACCTCCCAACTCCAATCCGACGTTTTCTGCGCCTTGGCTTCCTGCAAGCGCGCTTGGGCCTCGCGCGTGCGCGGCACGAAGGCTTGCAGTTCGGGATGCTGATGCAGATTGTGGCTGTAGCCGCGGTTGTCGATGTGCCAGTTGGGCAACTGCCCGCTGGGTGCTTCGTTGGCGGCTGCGCCGACCCAGCGCTTGAGGGCGGCGCGGGCCTGGGCGCGTTGTTGGGTCAATTCGTCTTCGCGCTCGGCCAGCTCGGCGGCTTCCTGTCGGGGGATCACCGTATCGGCGGCCTGCCCGCGGCCACCGGCCAATTGCGCCCGCACACTGTCTTGCAGCAGGCGATTGTTTTGGTAGAAGTCCGCGAACAAGGCCTGCTTGCGCTCCACCGCGTAGGCGCGAATCCACGCCTGCGCCGTGGCCTGGCGCACGTTGAGGCGCTCGATTTGCCCTTCGGCCGCCGTGCGCTGCACCGTGGCATCCGCCAGCTCAACTCGGGCCTTGCGCTTGTCGCGGCTGGGCACCTGTTGCTGGAGGCCGACCATCTGATCGGTCATGTCGTCGCCATACAAGGTGCCGCGATTGGGCCCGCCGACGGGAAAATTCTGCAGGCCTACCAGCAGTTTCGGGTCGGGCAGTTCACCGGCCGGGATGGCGGCTTGCGTTGCCGCTTGCAGCCTGGCCGATTCGGCGCTCAGGGACGGCGCGTTGTTCTGCGCCAGGCGCAGGGCGTCATCCAGGGTCAACGCAGAGGCAAGCGCCGGCCATGTCAGCACGCCCACCACCAGGGCGCGTCTGTAGAGGGAATTCATCGTCAAGATTCCTGATCTGTTGCACTGCGTGCCGCTTTACGCGGCCCACAGCAAGGCCATCCCGAATACGGGATGAAGCTTGAGGTTCAACAGAAATCAGTAACGGGGTGGGCGCCAGACGCCGGACGGCGTGCGGTCGGGGATGAAATCAGAAGAGAGGCTGGCCGTCAGCGGATGGGCCAGGGTCAGCGGTGCCTTGAGCACCGGCATCGACAGTTGCAGCAGGCCGCCGGTCTTGCATTCCTGCCCCGGTTTGCAGGCTTTGCCAGGGTTGGCAGCGTCCTGGCAGCAGTCCGGGGCCATGTCCGACATCATCTGCATGTCGGACATTTTCATCGGGCACGGCTCGGTGCTCGACGGCACACCCGCCATCCCGGTCAGGGGAAGCGTGAGGCTTAACAGCATGACCAGGATTAAACGCAGAAGACGGCTCATGGGGCGCGAGTCTAGCCAAGCGCGGGTTAAGCCGCTATTAACAATTGCGTGAGCATTCGGCCGTGATAGCGAATCTGCGCCAGGGTCAGCGCGGTGTAGCCGATGATCACCGCCGGCGGCAAGCTCGCCGCGACGCAGAACTTGCCCAGTGGCTGCAAGGTCAGCCCGGCGGCGGCGGCGCGGGTGCAAAATTCGGCTTCCTCGACGCCGCTTGGCAGCCACAGCACAAAGTGCAGCCCGGCTTGCTGGCCGCTCACCGGGCATTCATCCGGCAGGCAGCCGAGCAGCACATCGCGGCGCGCCTGATAAGCCTGGCGCGAAGCCCGCAGGTGCCGCACAAACGCGCCGCTGGCGAGAAACTCCACCAGCCCCAACTGATCCGTCGCGCCCACCGAATGCCCGGTGAGTTGCAGGGTGCGCAGCAACGCGGGGCGCAACGCCTTGGGCACCACCATGAAACCCACGCGCAGGCCCGGGAACAGGTTCTTGTTGAAACTGCCGCAGTAGATCACCCGGTCGCCGGAATCCAGGGCTTTGAGCGCCGCCAGTGGTGCGCTGTTGTAGTTGTATTCACTGTCGTAGTCGTCTTCGATCACCCAGGCGTCGGCGCGGGCGGCCCAATCCAGCAGCGCCAGGCGGCGTGACACCGACAGGGTCATGCCCAGCGGCGCCTGATGCGCCGGTGTCACATAGGCCAGGCGCGCCGTGTCGGGGAGCTGCGCGGTATCAAGGCCTTCGGCTGTCACCGGGACCGGCACGACCTGCGCACCGGCCAGGCTGAACAGGCGGCGTGCCGGTGTATAACCGGGGTCTTCCACGCACGCGGTGTCACCGGGTTTGAGCAGCGTGCGCGCAATCAGGTCCAGGCCATGGCGAATACCGGTGGTGACAATGATTTCGTCCGCCTCGCAGTGCATGCCGCGATAACTGCGCACGTAGTCGGCGATCTGTTCACGCAACGCGGGCAAGCCGCCCGGGTGGGCGGCCTCCAATACCCCTGGCCCCGCAGACAGCAAGCCTCGGGAGATGCACCGCGCCCAGGTTTTGAGGTCGAACAGGCTGGCGTCCGGGCGTCGCGCGACAAAAGGGACGTGGCTTTGCACGCCCGCGTCGGGCTGATCCGGTATGGCCGCGCGGCGTGGACGTGCGCTGGGCGCCGGCGCCGCAATGAATTGCTCGGGGATCACCGCGCTGACGCGCGTGCCCGAACCCGCCACGCGCTGCACGTAACCTTCACTGTGCAAGCGCTCGAACGCCGCTTCAAGCGTGCCGCGCGACACCAGCCAGCGTTCGGCCAGGCTGCGGGTCGACGGCAAGCGGCTGCCGGCGGGCAATTGCCGATTGAGGATGGCGGCGCGCAATGCGTCGTAGGCGCCCTGCTGCTTGCCGGCGTCCAGGCTATCGGGGCGCGGCAGGTCCAGGTGGGCGGCGGCTTTTCCTCGGCTCATAGTGGTCCATTGGTTATAGGAACAAGTGGCCCTGAGGATTAAACCACATCCCCGCTAGAGTTCGAACTCGACTCCCTGCGAAGAAGCTTCCCATGACGCAACGCACCCTCTCCTCCGGGTTCTGGCTGGTGCTACTGACCGTACTCATCGGCCTGCCACGTATCACCCTGGACATGCACCTGCCAGCCCTGCCGGCCATGGCCGACGACTTCCACGCCAGCGACAGCCAGTTGCAGCTGACCCTCACGCTGTACGCCCTGGGCTCGGCCATTTCGTTGCTGGTCAGCGGCCCGTTGACCGACCGCTTCGGGCGCCGCCCGGTGCTGCTGAGCGGGTTGTGTGTGTACGCGGTCGCCACCGTGGCCTGCGCGCTGGCCGACAGTATTGGTGTGCTGATCGTCGCCCGCCTGTTCCAGGCACTGGGCGGCTGCTGCACCACGGTCATCGGCCGGGTGATCGTGCGCGATTACTTCGCCCGCGATGAACAGGCACGCCTGCTTGGCCTGATCTCCATGGCCATGGCGATTTCGCCGATGGCCGCACCGGTGCTGGGCAGCCTGATGCTGCCGTTCATCCATTGGCGCGGCCTGTTCATCGTATTGGCCGTGATCGGCGTGGCGCTGTGCCTGGTGGTGTTTCGCCGGCTGCCGGAAACCCTTCCACCGGAAGTCGCCGCCGCGCCGCCGAGCAACCTGCTGCGCCTCTACGGCCAGTTGCTGCGCGACCGTTACTTTCTGCGGTACTCCCTGGCGATCGGCTGCGTGTACAGCACGTATTTCCCATTTATCAGCGAGTCGTCGGCTCTGCTGCAACGCGGCTTTCACTTGTCTGCCACGGCCTACGCGCTGGTGTTTGCCGCGACGATCAGTGGCTACATGCTCGGCGCCAACCTGTTCCGCCGACTCGTGCTGCGCGTTGAAGCCGATCATTTGATCAATGCCGCCATCGGCTTGAATGTACTGGGTTGCGTGATGCTCGCAGGGGCCACGGTCGCCCTGCCGCAGGCCTGGCTGGCGATTGTGCTGCCGATGGTGGTGATGATGGTGTCGGTGGGGATGGTGATTCCGGCCTGCCAGCTGTCGGTGCTGCAGCCTTACGGCGCGATTGCCGGGACGGCGTCGGGGTTGTTCTTCTTTATCCAGATGTTCCTGACGGCCGTGAGCAGTTGGGCCACCGGCTGGCTCTCGGACGGCACCTCGCAACCCCTGGTGATCATGACGTCAGTGGCGAGCGCATTGCTGGTTGCAGGTTGGTGGGCCTTGCAACAAAAAGCCGCGCCTGTGGGTCAGGCGCGGCTTGGGTGAAGCGCGATCAGGATCAGTGCATGAAGATCGCGATCAGAATGATGACCGGGATAGGCACACCGAGGAACCAAAGCAGTAATGAGCGCATGTTGTTCTCCTTGATTAACGAACGTAGTTTTCAGTTTCGACGTACACCACGGCGTCACGACGACGACCGCCGAAGGTGGCAGCGAAACTGGCAAAGAAGGCACCGATCAACAGCGCAATGAAGGTCCACAGCGAGGTGTAGGCAGCCACTTTGGCGGCAGTGTCGGCAGCTTGCTTGGCTTTGACCTTGGCGTCTTCGATGGCTTTGCGGGCATCGCCGTACACCTTGTCGATACGCGCTTCGGCGTCAGCCTGGCTGAGGTTGGTGCGCTGGCTGATCAACTGAGCGAGGTAGGTACGGTCTTCAGGGGCCAGTTGGCCATCGTTGCTCAGGGTGCGAGTGAAGATGCGCGCTACAACGCCATGCACGGCGTCATCGCTGACGGCGGCTGGGCGATCATCGCGAAACAGGCTGTCGACGTAGTAGTCAAAGTCGCCGCTGTTGGCGCCTTTGGCTGCACTGCCGGCTGCCTGAGTCAGGCCACTGGCGGCGCTCGAGGCGACACCGGCGCCGGCTTTAACGCCGCCGCTGACCACACTGCTCACCGAGCCGACGACCAGTACCGCGGTCACCAGCGTAGCGACTGCCCAAGCGAGGAAACCATGGGCGGTGTCGCGAAAGTACACCTCGTCACCGTGCATGTTGGCCCACTTCACACGCAAGCGGCCGGCAATGTAGCCGCCCAGGCCCGAAGCGACGATCTGGGTGAACGCCAGCCAGACAATCGTGGAAATGCCAAGCCCCTTGGCGCTGATACCGCTGTCGGCCCACGGCGACACCGCCGAAAAGCCCAGGCCGAAGCCCAGCAGCACCAGGATAAGCGACAGTGCGGCCGCCGCAGCGGCCCCGGCGAAAATTGCCCCCCAGGAAACCCCAGAGTGCGAGCTCGATTCTTGCAGCGTGGATGACGATGTGATCATTGTTGTTTTGCTCCCGGCAGGAAAAATAGTGTTACAACTCTCAAAAGGGACAGTGCAGGCACCATGCCAGCCGGACAAAAAAATAAACTCGTTATATTTCAACAAGATACAAAAATTGAACTAACTTAAACCATGCAAGTTGCAAGAAATGATCGAAAACAGCGTGCTTTATGCAATCCCCCAACGCCCACGGCCCGTGTGGGCGCTGGCCGGCATGAAAGTTGTGTCAGTTTTGCCAAGATGAAGTTTAATTTAGGAAGCGTTCAGGCATTTCTTGGCAAAATGCCCCCACTTCTAGTGTGAATCGCTCACCAGGTAATCCTATGACCCGTATTTTGACCATCGAGGATGACGCCGTTACAGCCCGCGAGATCGTCGCCGAGCTGAGTAGCCATGGACTGGATGTAGATTGGGTGGACAACGGCCGTGAAGGCCTGGTCCGCGCTGTGAGTGGTGATTACGATCTGATCACCCTCGACCGTATGCTGCCGGAACTCGATGGCCTGGCCATCGTCACGACCCTGCGCACCATTGGGGTATCGACGCCGATCCTGATGATCAGCGCCCTCTCCGATGTCGACGAGCGGGTACGCGGCCTGCGGGCAGGCGGCGATGACTACCTGACCAAGCCGTTTGCGTCCGACGAAATGGCCGCCCGCGTCGAAGTGCTGTTGCGGCGCAAAAGCACGGTCAAGGAGTTCGAAACCGCCCTGCGCGTGGCCGACCTCGAACTGAACCTGATCAGCCGCGAAGCCAGCCGCGCCGATCAGCCGTTGAGCCTGCTGCCCACCGAATACAAACTGCTCGAATTCCTGATGCGCAATACCGGGCAGATCCTCTCGCGAATGATGATCTTCGAAGAAGTCTGGGGTTATCACTTCGACCCGGGCACCAACCTGATCGACGTGCACATCGGTCGCCTGCGCAAAAAAATCGACCCGCCGGGCCTCACGCCGCTGATCCGCACGGTACGAGGTTCCGGTTATGTCATTGCTGAACCCCTCTAAAGGCTGGCGCTCCTCCAGCAGCCGCTTGCTGGCGCTTTACAGTTCGTTGTTCGTGGCCTGGAGCTGCATCCTCATGGGGGTGCTGTATTACGAGGTCTCGGGTTACCTGGGTGACCTGTCGCGTCACTCGCTGATGCAGCGCCAGCACCTGTTTCAACGCTTCGACGGTGAAGAACTGGTGGAAGCCCTCACCACCAGCATGACCTTCGACATGAAAGGCGTGGACGCCTATGGCCTGTTCGATGAGCAGTTTCGCCCTTTGAGCGGGCCGATCCGCGCAGTGCCACCGGACCTGCCGCTGGACGGCAAGATCCACGCCCTGGCCAACTGTGTCGACTCCGACGACCCTAAATTGCCCAAGGACAGCTGCGATGCAGTGGCCACCCACACCGAAGACGGCCGCTGGCTGGTACTCGTGCGCGCCAACGGTTCACTGTTTGGCGTGACCCGGATCATCTGGCATGCGCTGCTGTGGGCACTCTCCCTGACGATTATCCCCGGTGCTGCCGGTTGGCATTTGTTACGCCGTCGCCCGCTGCGGCGCATCCGCGGCATACAGGCCAGCGCCGAGGCCATCGTCGCCGGTGACCTGACGCACCGCCTGCCGTTGTCTGACCGACGCGACGAACTGGACATGCTCGCCGCCATCGTCAACGCCATGCTCGACCGCATCGAGAAGCTGATGAACGAGGTCAAGGGCGTGTGCGACAACATCGCCCACGACCTGCGCACGCCGCTGACGCGCTTGCGCGCGCAGCTTTACCGCATCAAACAAGAGGCAGAGGAAAACTCCGTCTACGCAGTGAAACTGGACGATGCGATTGCCGAAACCGATACGCTGATGGCGCGCTTTCGCGGGCTGTTGCGCATCTCGGAACTGGAAGACCACCAGCGCCGTTCGGGTTTCCTGGTGATGGACCCGCTGCCGCTGTTGCGCGAACTGCATGACTTTTACCTGCCCCTGGCGGAAGAAGGCGAATTGCAGCTGCGCCTCGAAGTACCCGACTCGCTGCCGTGGATCACCGGCGACCGCGCACTGTTGTTCGAAGCCTTGGCCAACCTGTTGAGCAACTCGATCAAGTTCTCGCCACCCAACGGTGAGGTGATGCTGCGTGGCGTCAATGATGCCGGCAGCACGCGTATCGAAGTGCACGACTCCGGCCCGGGCATTCCGGCGGCGGAGCGCGACGCAGTGTTCCAGCGCTTCTACCGCGTGGATGAAAGCGACCAGCAAGGCGGGTTCGGGTTGGGCTTGTCGATTGTGGCGGCGATCATCAACCTGCATGGGTTCAAGTTGGAAGTCGGCAACAGCCAATGCGGGGGTGCATGCCTGCTGCTGGAGTGTCGGCAGCAATTGATGCCTGAAGCCTGAAGAAAACCCCGGTCAAAAAATGTGGGAGCGGGCTTGCTCGCGAATGCAGTGTGTCAGTCAACAGATTCATCGACTGACCCACCGCTTTCGCGAGCAAGCCCGCTCCCACATTGGGCCTGTGGGGCCTGGCAGATCAAGCCGGGAAGTTAGCCCGCAGCGCCTCAAGCCCACCGCTGTACACGCCAGCGAACAACTCCTCCACCGCCGCGTCCGTGGTCCCCGCCGCCGGGGTGAACACGCCGGACCACGTCACTTTCGCCGACGCATCGGTCAACGCCTCAACCTGCAACGTCGCCAGGTAAGCACTCACCGGAAACGGCGACTGCTCGATGGTGTAGCTGTAAGTGCGTGCCACGTTATCAAAGCTCTGCAAGCGCTCGACCACCACACCGCCGTCCGCGGTTTGCAAGTGACGCACACGCCCGCCGTCGCTCGCCTCGCTTTTGACGATAAACGGCAGCCAATCGGGCAGCGTGTTAAAGCCGCCAATCAATTGCCAGACCTGATCGGCCGAAACCGGAACCTCAATCACAGAAGAAGCTGTCGCCACAATAAATACTCCAAAAAAATGACAGGAATTCAGATCGCCATGCTGTCGACAACACCACCGTCGACGCGCAGTGCGGCGCCCGTGGTTGCAGAAGACAAGGGTGAAGCAATGTACGCCACCAGGTTGGCCACTTCATCCACATTTGCCGCGCGCTGGATGATCGACGTGGGCCGCGCATTGCGCACAAACACGTCCGCCTCTTCCCGCGCGCTGCGCCCGGACTTGGCGGTGGCGTCTTTGAGCATCTGCTCCAGGCCGTCGGTAAAGGTCGGCCCCGGCAGCACCGCATTGACCGTCACACCGGTGCCGGCCAGACGCTTCGCCAAACCATGGGAGACCGCCAGGTTGGCACTTTTGGTCACGCCGTAGTTGATCATGTCCGCCGGCGTTGCCACCCCGGACTCCGAAGACAGGAAGATCACCCGCCCCCAGCCCTGCTCAACCATGCCCGGCACATAATGGCGCGCCAGGCGCACGCCGGAGATCACATTGACCTCGTAGAAGCGCGTCCACTCGCTGTCCGGTGCGTCGAAGAAATCCACATCGTTGAAGATGCCCAGGTTGTTGACCAGGATGTCGGCGCGCGGTTCGGCAGCGAACAGTTTATCGGCACCTTCAGCTGTGCCGAGGTCCGCTACCAGCCCGCGCAGGTCAGCGTTCGGCACCGCCTGACGAATGCTCGCCAGGGCGTCGTCGACCTTGCCCGCGTCCCGCCCGATCACCACCACGGTGGCGCCGGATTGCGCCAGCGCCTGGCTGATGCCCAGGCCTATCCCCGCTGTGCTGCCGCTGACGATGGCTACTTTGCCGCTCACATCAATTTTCATGGTTGAATCCTCGGGTTAAAGCGGCAGAGGTGCGCGGGCCGAAATCAACTGTGCGTCGCGCAAGGCCTGCCAGAAGGCTGCCGGAATCTTCTCTGACAACGCCGCGACGTCTTCGGCAATCCGCCCCGGACGACTGGCACCCGGAATCACTGCGGCCACCGCCGGGTGGGCCAGGGAGAATTGCAGCGCTGCGGCTTTCACGCTCACGCCAAACGCCTGGGCAATCGCTTTGATCTGCTCGACCTTGCTGATAATCGCCGGGCTGGCCTTCTGGTATTCGAAGTGCGCACCGCCCGCCAGGATGCCCGAGCTGTAGGGCCCACCGACGACGATTTCGACGTTCTGCGCCAGTGCGGCATCCATCAGGCGTTGCAGGGCACGCTCGTGGTCCAGCAGCGTGTAGCGGCCGGCCAACAGGAAACCGTCGGGCTGCGCTTCGCTCAGGTCCAGGGTCAGCTCGCACGGCTCGACGCGGTTCACGCCCAGGCCCCAGGCCTTGATCACGCCTTCTTCACGCAAGCGGGTCAGCACTTTGAAGGCGCCGGTGCGGGCCTGGTTGAAGTAGTCCAGCCACTGGTCGCCGTAGAAATCCTGGGCGATGTCGTGAATCCACACGATGTCCAGACGGTCGGTCTGCAGGCGCTTCAGGCTGTCTTCGATGGAGCGCAGGGTGGCGTCGGCGCTGTAGTCGTTGAGCATCTTGTTCGGGCGGCCATGTTCGAACACACCGCTTTTTTCGCCGAGGTCGCGGGCGCTTTCTTCGACTTCGTCGAGAATCACCCGGCCGACTTTGGTGCTGAGCACGAAGTCATCGCGGTCGTACTGCGACAGGGCCTGGCCTAGGCGGATTTCCGACAGCCCCGAGCCGTAGAACGGCGCGGTGTCGAAGTAGCGCACGCCGCTGTTCCAGGCGGCCTCGACGGTGGCCTGGGCTTCGTCTTCGGGAATGGCGCGGAACATGTTGCCCAGCGGTGCGGTGCCAAAGCCCAGTTGGCCGGGCAGTTTGTCTTTCAAGCTCATGGTGGATCCTCAATCGGGTTCAGGGTCGCTGTGACCGTTGAGCAGATCCTAGATTGCATAGATCGGACCGTCCAAGACATACTGCGACCAACTTGAGTCCTGCGAGGTCTTACATGATTGATCTGCGCCAATTGCGCTACTTCGAAGTCGTTGCCGAAGAAGAACACGTCGGCCGCGCCGCCGAACGGTTGCACATCTCCCAGTCGCCCTTGAGCCGGCAGATCGCCCAGCTTGAAGAGCGTTTGGGGCTGACCCTGTTCGAACGCAGCCAGCAGCGCATTCGCCTGACGCGCGACGGCCAGACGTTTCTGGCCGAAACCAAGGCGCTGTTGACCCATGCCAATCGCCTGGAATCCCTGGGCAAACGCCTGGGCCGCGGTGAAGAAGGCGGTTTGTGCATCGGCTATATCGAAAACGCCATGCACGCCGGTGTGCTGCCCAACGCCTTGCGCGTGTTGAGAGACGACCGCCCCACCGTGCATATCAAGCTGTACAACTTGCCGTCGCTCGAACAACTCGAAGGCCTGCGCCAGCGCAGCCTGGATATCGCCCTGGTCAGCGAGCCACCGGCCGCCGATGACCCGGACCTGACCGCGTTGCAAGTGCTGGACGACCCCATGCTGCTGGCCCTGCCTGAGCATCATCCGCTGGCCAAACACAACGAACTGCTGCCCGAACATCTGGCCGATCAGGAATGGATTGGCGTGCAACGCAAAGCCGGCGCTAACCCTGCCGATGATTTCGTCGCGGCCTGCATTCGGGCCGGTTTTACCCCGCAAATCCCGATGGAAGCCAGCGAGCCGTTCACCGCATTGGGCCTGGTGGCCTCGGGCTAGGGCGTGGCGATGGTGCAAAAAGGCTTGAGCCGCAATGCCCCGCCCGGCGTGGTGTTGCGCGAGCTGCCGTGGATGACCTACACCACACCGTTGTGGGCGGCGTGGCATCGGGTCAACCTGCGCCCGCTGGTGGAAACCTTCCGCAAAGTGCTCACCGAACCCGAAGGCTGACAATGCCTTAAAGGTGGGAGCGGGCTTGCTCGCGAACGCGGTGGGTCAGCAGCACATGCATCGCCTGACACCCTGTTTTCGCGAGCAAGCCCGCTCCCACCCGGGTCAGCCAAACCTCTCGCGCAGGCGCAACCACAACATCCCCAGCGCCAGCAGCGGCGAGCGCAAGGCCTTGCCGCCCGGAAACGTCATGTGCGGCACCTGGCTGAAAATATCCAGGCCCTGGCTGTGGCCCGCATGAATGGCTTCGGCCAAAAGCGTTGCACACCAGTGGGTCACGTTCAGTCCATGCCCGGAATAGCCCTGGGCATAGAACACATTCGGGTGCTGCTTGAGCCGCCCGACTTGCGCAAAGCGGTTGGCGGTAATGCCGATCTTGCCGCCCCACTGGAACTCGATGGCGGTGCCCGCCAACTGCGGGAATACCTTGAGCATCTTGGGCTGCATATACGCGGCGATGTCCACCGGATCACGCCCGGAGTAATGGCACGCACCGCCGAACAACAGTCGGCGGTCGGCGGAAAGTCGGTAGTAGTCCAGCCCGACTTTCTGGTCACACAGCGCCAGGTTCTGCGGGATCAATTGCTTGGCGACTGCCTCGGACAACGGCTCGGTGGCGATAATGTAGCTGCCCGCCGGCAGTACCTTGCCGCTCAAACGCGGTTCCAGTTCATCCAGGTGCGCATTGCACGCCAGCACCAGGTGGGCGGCGCGCACCGTGCCAGCGGCGCAGCGCACTTGCACGGTGTCGCCGTGGATCAGTTCGACGACCTGGGTGCGCTCGAAAATCCGCACCCCCAGCGACTCGGCCACCTGCGCCTCGCCGAGCACCAGATTCAGCGGGTGCAGGTGGCCAGAGCCCATGTCCACCAAGCCACCGGCATAGACTGTCGAACCGACCACCTGCTGCATGTCCTGCGCTTCGACCAGCCGAGTTTCATGGGCATACCCAAACGCCGCCAGGCTCTGCTGCTCGCCCTTGAACGCAGCGAATTGCGCCGTGGTATTTGCCAGTTCGCAAAAGCCCCAGCGCAGATCGCAGTCAATGCGGTGCTGACGAATGCGCTCGCCTACCAGCGCCACCGAATCAATCCCGGCCCGCTCCAGGTAACGCACGCCCTCCTCGCCTACGTACCTGGCGAACCCCGACACGTCATGGCCGATGCCACGAATCAACTGCCCGCCATTGCGCCCGCTGGCGCCCCAGCCGATGCGCCGAGCCTCCAGCAGAATCACCGAGAGCCCGCGCTGGGACAGCTCGATGGCCGTGTTGACCCCGGTAAAACCGCCGCCGATCACGCATACATCGGCGCTCAGGTCGGTGCCCAGCGATGGACGCTCAGGCATGGCATTGGCCGAAGCACGGTAATAGGACCGGGCGTGGTCACTGGATGAAATCATTTGTTGGTCTTCACTTTGCTCCAGGCGCGGGTCATCAGGCGCATGGTCGCCGGGGTCGGCGTGGTGGAAATGTAGAGTTTGTCGAGCACTTCCTGCGACGGGTACACCTCAGGGTTGTTCACCAGTTCCGGCGCCATGAACGGCTTGGCAGCGGGGTTGGCATTGGCGTAGCCGACCGAGGCACTGACCTTGGCGATCACTTCGGGGTCGAGCAAATAGTTGATGAACGCGTGGGCTTCTTTCGGGTTGGTGGCATCGGCCGGAATCGCCAGCAAGTCGAACCACAGGTTTGAGCCTTCCTTGGGAATTGAGTAGGCGATGTTCACTCCGTTTTTGGCTTCCTTGGCGCGGTTGGCGGCCTGGAACACGTCGCCGGAATACCCGAAGGCCACGCAGATATCGCCGTTGGCCAGATCCGAGATGTACTTGGAGGAATGGAAGTACGTGATGTACGGGCGCAGTGTCAGCAGCTTGGCTTCGGCCTGTTTGTAGTCCTCGGGGTTCTCGCTGCGCGGGTCCTTGCCCATGTAATTGAGGATCGCCGGGAACAGCTCGTCCGCCGAATCGAGGAAGGCGACGCCGCACTCGTGGAGTTTTTTGATGTTCTCGGGTTCGAACAGCACCGCCCATGAATCGATATGGTCGATGCCCAGCACTTGCTTGACCTTGTCGACGTTGTAGCCGATGCCATTGGTGCCCCACAGGTAGGGCACCGAATGCGCATTGCCCGGGTCGTTTTTCTCCAGCAGCTTGAGCAGTTTGGGGTCGAGGTTCTTGAAGTTCGGCAGCTGCGAGCGGTCGAGCTTGAGGAACGCGCCGGCCTTCACCTGGCGCGCCAGGAAGTGGTTGGACGGCACCACCACGTCATAGCCGGTGCGCCCCGCCAGCAACTTGCCCTCCAGGGTTTCGTTGGAATCGAACACGTCGTAGACCACTTTGATCCCGGTCTTGGCCTGGAAATCAGCCAAGGTGGTCTCACCGATGTAGTCGGTCCAGTTATAGACGCTGACCGTCGGCGCGGCTTGGCTGGCACTGCTGAACGCGGCCACCAGGGCCAGCGGGAGAAGCTTTTTCACAAGACGCATATCGACACCCCTTTTGAGTTTTTTTAGACGCTCAACAGCAGGAACTCACGTTCCCAGGAACTGATCACCCGCTTGAAATTCTCATGTTCGGCGCGTTTGACTGCCACGTAGCCGCGCACGAACTTCTCGCCCAGGTATTGCTTGACCGTGTCGCAATCCTCCATCCGCGCCAGCGCGTCTTCGAGGGTGAACGGCAGGCGCAGGTTGCGGCGCTCGTAGGCGCGGCCTTCCACCGGGGCGCTGGGCTCGATCTTTTCGATCATGCCCAGGTAGCCGCACAACAAGCTGGCGGCAATTGCCAGGTACGGGTTGGCGTCCGCGCCCGGCAAACGGTTCTCCACGCGCATTGCCTCGGGGCTGGAAGTGGGCACGCGCAGGCCGACGGTGCGGTTTTCTTCGCCCCACTCCACGTTGACCGGCGCCGAGGTGTCCGGCAGGAAGCGGCGGAACGAATTCACGTTCGGCGCGAACATCGGCAGCAGCTTTGGGATGTACGTCTGCAACCCGCCGATGTGGTGCAAGAACAGCTGGCTCATCGTGCCGTCGGCATCGACAAACACCGGTTTGCCGGTGGCGATGTCCACCACGCTCTGGTGCAGGTGCATGGCGCTGCCGGGCTCGTCGGCTACCGGTTTGGCCATGAAGGTGGCGGCCACGTTGTGCTTGAGCGCGGCTTCTCGCAGGGTGCGTTTGAACACGGTGATCTGGTCGGCCAGATGCAGGGCATCGCCGTGGCGGAAGTTGATTTCCATCTGCGCCGGGCCGTCTTCGTGGATCAGCGTGTCGAGGTCCAGGCCCTGCAGCTCGCACCAGTCGTAGACGTCTTCGAACAGCGGATCGAATTCGTTGGCGGCGTCGATGGAAAATGACTGGCGGCCGGTTTCGGCGCGACCGGAGCGGCCCACCGGGGTTTTCAACGGCAGGTCCGGGTCCTCGCAGCGCTGGGTCAGGTAGAACTCCATTTCCGGCGCCACAATCGGCTGCCAGCCTTGCTCGGTATACAGCTGCAGCACCTTTTTCAGCACATTGCGCGGCGACAGCTCAATCGGGTTGCCCTGCTTGTCATAGGTGTCGTGGATCACAATCGCGGTGGGCTCGATAGCCCACGGCACCACGTACGTGGCGTTGGACACCGGGCGGCAGATCATGTCGATGTCGGCCGGGTCGAGCAGGTCGTAATAGATATCGTCGTCGACAAAGTCCCCGGTCACCGTTTGCAGCAACACACTTTCCGGCAGGCGCATGCCTCGCTCATGCAGGAACTTGTTGGTGGGCGCAATCTTGCCGCGTGCGATGCCAGTCAAATCACTGATCACGCATTCGACTTCGGTAATCTTGTGTTCTTTCAGCCAGGCGGACAGCTGATCGAAGGGGGCGTTCATAAGGACCTCGTCATGGGTTGGGTGCATGCGCCGGCTTGTACTCGCGGCGCATTGAGGTCTATCTTGATGCCGCCGCCCTGCGGCATCTATCCACTTTGCACCAACCACAACGCACCAATAGAGTGCGCCCAGGTTACCCATGACACAGGCAACAGCTTTGCGCGTACAGGCTTTCACTACCGGTGATGTGGCCGCTCAATGCAGTGCGACACCCGGTTGGGTGCAGCATTATCAGCAGATGTCCCCGGGGCATTTTGCCGGGCAGATCCGTTACCTCGACCTGCAAGGCGTGCAGGTGTACGAAGAGTGCATGAACACGCGCGTGGAGCAAAACTTCAACGCGCCGCCCGGTGCATTGGCGTTCTGTTTCGATGGCAGCGACAACGCGCTGTACCTGCTCAATGGCGAAAGCCGCAACACCTGGATCACCCCGGAAAACTACCGCGAAGTGGCCGTGGTGTTCGGCCCGCAGTTCGTGCAGCGCCATGGCCTGGATGTGGCCAAACTCGAAGGCCTGTTCATGGCCCCGCTGACCTGTCAGCAGAACGCGCTGTTCACCCGTTGGCTCAGCGGCACCCTGACGCGGTTGTCCGCCACACTCGACCCGATCAGCCGCGATGCCCTCACCCAGCAGTTGCTCGACGATTGCCTGTTCATCCTCGACAACGCCTGCGTGTGCCTGGACCGCGGCTCATTGCAGCGACGCAGCGAAGAACGCCTGCTGATGGCGCGCATCGGCGAGTGGGCAGCGGATGCGCCGGATGAGACCGTCAACTTGCTGGAGTTGGCGCAAATCGCCGGTGTGCCGCTGCGCCAGTTACAGCAAGGCTTCAAGACCTACACCGGAATGAGCCCGGCGCAGTGGTTGCGTCTGCGTCGCTTGAACGGGGCGCGGCGCGAGCTGTTAACCGCAGCCGACACCACCGTGGCCGAAGTCGCGATGAACTGGTCGTTCTGGCATTTGGGGCGGTTTTCGAATAGCTACCGCGCATTGTTCAAGGAACTGCCCAGTGAAACCCTGAAGCGCTCCAGCTGAAAGATGGGACGACAGAACCGTTCTCAGTAACTTGTAAAACCCCGCACTTCCCCCTAGCTTATGCGCCCCCCGTCCTGCGCTATAAGGCCCTGCCTCCATGGTTTTGCGTTTTCGTCCTGCCGTTCACTCACGTTTCGCCCTCGGCCTGCTGCTCAGCGGCGGCATCGGTAGCAGCCTGGCGGCTGAAATAGAGCTGCCGGCGGTGAACGTCCAGGGCCAGGACGAGTCCGGCTACCGCAGTGAAACCGCATCGGTCGGCGGCTTCGATGAGGCGCCGTTGCTGGACACCCCGGCCTCGATCACGGTGATCAACGCCGCGCTGATCAAGGACCAGCAAGCGCGCCTGCTCAGCGAAGTGCTGCGCAACGATGCCTCGGTCGGCGACAGCTATGCACCGATTGGTTATTACGAAAACTTCGTGGTGCGCGGCTTCTCGCTCAATGCGGCAAGCAGCTACAAGATCAATGGGCGTACCATCACTGGCGAGCAGAACGTCGCCCTCGAAAACAAACAGCAAGTGGAAGTGCTCAAGGGCCTGGCCGGTTTGCAGAGCGGCATTGCCGAGCCCAGCGGAGTGATCAACTACGTGACCAAACGCCCGCAAGACGTGCGCTCGGTCACGGTGTCCACCGACGATCGCGGCAGCGGTTACATCGCCACCGATGTCGGCGGCTGGTTCGGCAGCGAGCAGCAGTTTGGCCTGCGCGCCAACGTGGCCCATGAAGACCTCAACAGCTATGTGGAGCACGCCAATGGCCAGCGCGATTTCGTGTCCCTGGCGTTCGACTGGACTATTAGCCCCGACGCCGTGCTGCAACTGGATGCGGAATACCAGAACAAGCAACAGCGTTCGGTGCCCGGCTATCAGTTGCTGGGCGGCACCGAGGTGCCCCACGATGCCTCGCCGAAAAAACTGCTGGGGCACCAGAGTGGTTCCAAACAAGTGGGCATCGACTCGCTGAACCTCAATGGCAAGTTCGAATACCGTTTCAGCGATCAATGGAAAGGCACTCTCAGCGCCGCGCGCAGCAAGGTGGTGATTGATGACTACAGCGCGTTTGCCTGGGGCTGTTATGGCTCGACCAGCTGTAGTTCATCGAGCGTGCCCAACCATTTCAGCCCCGAAGGCAACTACGACGTCTACGACTATCGCAGCCCCGACGACACCCGCCGCGACGATGAAGTGCAGGCGGCGATGACCGGGCTGTTCGACACCGCAGGCATCGGCCATGAGCTGACCTTGGGCACCAGCGCGTTTCGCCGGGTGATCGACAAGCGCAAATCGGTCAATGAGTACATTGGCACCAGCAACATCGACACCGACTCACCGACATTCACGCCCACTGACGTGCCGCTCAATGATAGCCACCGCAACCTCGACAGCCGCCAGTACGGGCTGTTCGTCACCGACCGCATCCGTTTCAACGAGCAATGGCAAACCATTCTTGGCGGCCGTGAAGTGCGCCTGGATGAAAAAGCCTATGACGATAATGGCAACCAGGCTCGCCACACCCAGCAATACGTGTTCCTTCCTCAAGCTTCGTTGATTTACAAACCAGTGGAAAACATCTCGCTGTACACCAGCTACAGCAAAGGCCTGTCGCTGGGCGGCACGGCGCCTTGGTTCGCTGAAAACGCCGACGAAACTCTGGCTCCAACCGTGTCACGGCAAATCGAAGCCGGCGTGAAATACGACTGGCGCCGAATTAGCTTCGCCGCCGCCGTATTCCAGACTCATCAGGCCTATCAGTACGCCAAACCGGAAGATGGCAAGTTCACCTACGTGCAACAAGGCCAACAGAAAAATACCGGCCTGGAACTCTCCGCCAACGGCTGGGCCACCGACCGCCTGCAAATCGCAACCAGCGTGGCGGCGATTCGCGCGCGCGTGAGCAACAGCGGCACGCCGGAATACGAGGGCCACCAGGCAATCAACGTGCCCACGCTGCGCGCCAGCGTGTACGCCGACTACGCGTTGCCGTGGGTGAACGGTCTGGCGCTGCTCGGCGGTGTGCAATACAGCGCCAAGAAATACGCCAACCGCACCGGCAATGTTGAGGTAGGGGATTATGCAGTGGTCAATGTCGGTAGCCGCTACACCACCAAAGTCGACGGCTATGAAACCGTGTTTCGCCTGAGCGTCGACAACCTGTTCGACAAGCGTTACTGGCGCGACGCCGGCGAATACATGGGCGATGACTACCTGTTCCAGGGCGCGCCGCTGACGGCGCGCCTGAGTGCTTCGGTCAACTTCTGAACACTCGCGGCGCTGCCAGACACAGCGCCGCGAAGCCACAGATCAACAGGCTCCAGCCCAGGTTCTGGGCCCAGGCCACCAGCCCAAGCCCGGCGCCGATCATCAAGTAATACAGCAAGCCGAACACTGCGGCGGCCGTGCCAAGCCGGTCGGGATAGCGCACCAGTGCGGCACCCAGCACATTCGGGATTGCCATGCCGAATGCCAGCACCACCAACAGCATCGGCCATACAAACAGCCAGCTGCCTTGCAGCAGCACGACGAGCAAGCCCCCCAGTGCCGCCAGGCCGGCGGCGGTCAGCACCAACTGCTCACCGTTCATGCCACGCTTGAGCAATCGCTTGTTCAGCCACGCCCCAAGCCCCGAACCCAGCGCCAGCAGCACGCCGCTGTAACCGAATTGGGCAGCGGACAAACCCAGCCGCGCAAAGATAAACGGCCCCACGCTGTAATAGCCGAACAGCGCAATATTGAACGCCACCACCAGGCCGACCGAGCGCCAGATTCCTGCGTCCCTGAGCATCAGGCCCAGCGTTTCGGGCAGCGACGCCGTCGACACTGAGGCAGGACGCGTCTCGGGCAAGGCCCACAGGCACCAGCCCCACAACGTCAGCGCCGCCAGCAGCAACCCGGCCAGCATGCCGCGATAACCGAAGTACTGCACCAGCGTCGCGCCACTGAACAAACCCAGCGCAGGACTCGCAGCCAGGGCGATGCCCATTATCGAAAACACCTGGGCCAACTGCGCACCGTGGAAACGATCGCGCAGCACGGTCTGCGTCACCACCGAGCCGACCGCCGCACCGAACGCCGCCAGCGCCTGGGCCAGTAACAAGGCATTGAACGTGGTCACACTCAAGGCCAATACCGACGCCGCCACGTATAAGGCCAATCCGGCCAACATCACCGGCCGCCGCCCCCAGCGATCACACAGCCGGCCCCACACCACCACCCCGAATGCGAACGCCAGGAAATACACCGACAGGGTCTGCCCTGCCCGTTCGGGGCCCACCGTAAACGCTTCGCCGATATCACCCAGTGCCGGGCTGTAAAGGGTCTGGGCCAATTGCGGAAACATCAGCAACGCCACGGTCAGCACCAGCAGGTTTTGAACTTTCATTGACGACTCCCTCGTATGAACAACGCGAGGAGTTTAAGGACCGGCAACTGGGGTATTATCCAAACTTCGCCATTTTATCGATCAAATCGGACAACCTATGGCCTGGCTTGCCGCCGACGCGTCTTTCGACCCCGACCGCCTCCCGGCGCCGGTCATCGGCATCGCCGCGCTGCTCGGCGACCACGACTCCGGCCTGCATCGCCACCAGCGCGGGCAACTATTGTTTACCCAACAGGGTTGCACCCGCATCACCCTCGACAACCAACTGTGCCTGCTGCCGCCCTCCCGCGCGGCATGGATCCCCTGCGGTGTGCCCCATCGCGCGGTGATGCACAAAACCGTGGATTACCGTTCGGTCTACCTGAGCCCGGCATTGGCTGATCAGTTGCCCAGACAGGTGCGGGTCATCGAAGTCAGCGCCTTGCTGCGGGCGGTGCTGGAGCCCATGGCAATGGCGCCGTTCGAGACCGATTGGCACGCCGGTCGGCATGCCCACCTACTGGGGTTGTGCCTGGATGAAATCCAGCAAGCCGCCGAGCAACCGATGCTCCTGCCCTTGCCGCAGGACAAGCGCCTGGCCCCGTTGCTGGCCGATCTCGACAGGTTGCCACCAACGCTGCAAGCGCTGGAAAAACAAATTGGCGCCAGCACCAAGACCATCGGCCGGATTTTCCTGCGGGAAACCGGCCTCGGGTATCAGCAATGGCGCCAGCAGTGGCGCTTGATGCGGGTCATCGAACTGCTCGCCACCGGGCGCAGCCTGGGTTACTGCGCTTTCGCGCTGGGCTTTGCCAGTGACAGTGCGTTGATCGCCTTTTTCAAGGGCATGACCGGCACCACGCCACGTGGGTATTTCAAATCAAGCTGAAGGCTTACTTGGGCATCTTGCGAAAGCCCACGGCCAAGCGGTTCCAGCTGTTGATGGTGGCGATGGCAACGCTCAAATCGACCTGCTCCTGAGCGCTGAACTCGGCGGCCAGCGCGTTGTAGTCTTCGTCTGCGGCGTGGGTCTGGCTGATCAGGGTGAGGCTTTCGGCCCAGGCCAGGGCGGCACGCTCACGTGGGGTGAAAAACGGCGTTTCACGCCAGGCCGACACGGTGTACAAGCGGCGCTCGGTTTCGCCGCCCTTGCGGGCATCGGCGGTGTGCATGTCGAGGCAGAAGGCGCAGCCGTTGATTTGCGAGACGCGCAGGCGCACCAGTTCCAGCAGCGGGAGTTCCAGAGACAGTTTGCCGACAGCGGCTTCCAGGGCGAGCATGGCTTTCATGGCATCCGGGGAAGCGGTGTAGAAATCGGTACGGGTTTGCATGGTGATACTCCAGAACGGTGGGGATTGATGGCTAGAGTAGTCACCGTGAGTGCCTGGAGAAATATCCAATTGCGGGGAAGATTGGGTGGCCAATGTGGCGCCCGTGCGGGAAGGTAAACGATCACCCCGGCAACGGAATCACCCGCAGCCGCCTGACCGACTTGTACGAAAAACTCGAATAGATCTCCTTGACGCAAGGCAACGTTTGCAACACCTCGCGCGCAAACTCCCCGAACGACTCGAGGTCCTTGGCCACCACCTCAAGCAAAAAGTCATAACGCCCGGACACGTTATGGCACGCCACAATCTCGGGAATTTCCAACAGCCGCTGCTCAAATGCGCGGGCGATTTCCTGGGTATGACTTTCCATCATGATGCTCACAAACGCGGTCACCCCATACCCCAGCGCCTTGGGCGACAGGATCGCCTGGTAGCCGCTGATCACCCCGCTCTCTTCCAGGCTGCGCACCCTGCGCCAACACGGCGAGGTGGTCAGCGCCACCCGGTCAGCCAGCTCGGCCACCGTCAGCCGGGCATTGCCTTGCAGCGCGTTTAAAAGTGCTTTATCGGTGCGATCCAGACTCACGGGCATAATGTGCCTCTATTCATTGTTTTTATCGACGTTTCGACCCTTAACCCGCGCATTACCAGCAAACTTTGCAACGTTCATCTTTGGTTATGAGCATAGCATCGTAGGAAATAAGGAGCGTGCGACATGAACAATAAACACACTGCATTCGGCTTTTCCACTCGCGCCATCCACCACGGCTATGACCCCAAGGACCACCACGGCGCCCTGGTGCCGCCGATCTATCTGTCTGCCACGTTTGCATTCCCCACGGTCGAATACGGCGCTGCCTGCTTTGCCGGTGAAGCCAGCGGCCACTTCTATACGCGCATCTCCAACCCGACCCTGGCGCTGCTGGAGTCGCGCATGGCCACCCTGGAAAACGGCGAGGCCGCCGTGGCGTTCAGTTCCGGCATGGGCGCGATTGCCGCGACGTTCTGGACCCTGTTGCGTCCCGGCGATGAGGTGATTGTCAGCCAGACCCTCTACGGCTGCACGTTCGCCCTGCTGCACCATGGCATCGGCGAATTCGGCATCAAGGTGCGCCACGTCGACCTGACCGACCTGGCGGCCTTGCGCGCGGCGCTTTGCCCCGCGACCCGCATGATCTACTGCGAGACGCCGGCCAACCCCAACTTGCGCCTGGTGGACATTGCGGCGGTCGCCGCGCTTGCCCACCAGCAGCCCAACGTTACCGTGGTGGTCGACAACACCTACTGCACGCCCTACCTGCAACGGCCTCTGGAACTGGGCGCCGACGTGGTGGTGCACTCGGCGACCAAGTACCTCAGTGGCCATGGCGATATCACCGCCGGTATCGCCGTGAGCAACCAGGCCCTGGCGCAGCGCATTCGCCTGCAAGGCCTCAAGGACCTGACCGGCGCGGTGATGTCACCGCAGGATGCGTCGTTGCTGATGCGCGGCCTCAAGACATTGGCCCTGCGCATGGACCGCCATTGCAGCAATGCCCTGGCGGTGGCCGAGGCGCTGCAGGCACACCCGGCCGTGCAGTGGGTGACCTACCCCGGGTTGCGCTCTTTCCCACAATACGAATTGGCGGCGCGGCAGATGAAGCAGTCCGGCGGCATGATCGCCTTTGAACTCAAGGGCGGCATTGCAAGCGGACGCCGGTTCATGAACTCCCTCAACGTGTTCACCCGTGCGGTCAGCCTGGGCGATGCCGAATCACTGGCCCAGCACCCGGCCAGCATGACCCATTCCACCTACACGCCCGAAGAACGTGCGCAACACGGCATCAGCGAAGGCCTTGTGCGTTTATCGGTCGGGCTGGAGGACATCGCCGACCTCCTGGAGGATGTCCATCAAGCCCTGGCCAAGTGCACCCGCACCGTCGCACCCCGCCAGGCCTTGGTAGAAGAGCACAGCGTGAAATAAGCCTTGGGCACCCACCAACGCTTTCCTACAAACGGTGGTCGGACTGGTCTGACCATCGTTATGCGTTTTTAATCTGATTTTTTCCAGATTGGATCCCCATGCTTTCGCCAGGCTGTACTAGCATAGGTTCTCGACGGGTGCATTATCACTGCAGGTTATTCACCCTGGTTACCTTCTTAAATCCCGTCGCGATAAGGCTGAATACCTGCACTCGAAACTCATGGACGAATTGATGAACTCACACCTGTTCCCACATATAGGCAAGGTCATCGCCAGCACCGGCAGTCGCCATTTCCCACGCATGCTGCATGACCTCATCCTGACTCAACTGGCAGTGGACGCCACCCATATCACGCAATTGCGGGTCAGTGCCGAAGGCCACACCCGCCGCAGGATCAGCCCGGTCTACACCGATTCGGTAGCCGCATTGGGTGAAGAACAACCCGCCGCTCAACTGCACCTCACGCGCCGCAGGGACGATGTGCGCTATGTGCTGTCGGTGTACCGCTCGCACCAGTCAGAAAGCTTTTCGCCGCAGGAACGCAGCATGCTGCAGGACTTCTCCACGCTGCTGCTGCCCATGGTCGAAAAACACATCACCGCGATCCAGCCTTGCCGCCCGACTAGCGAACCGCTGATGCCGGAAAACCAGGGCATCGAAACCCTGCGCCGGCGCATTGAAGAACGCCTGGTGCAATCGGGCCTGACGCTTTCCAACCGCGAACTCGAAGTGTGCGTCGGCCTGCTGGCCGGGCGTACCGCACCGCAATTGGCAGAGCAACTGGCACTCAAGGTCAACACCATCGAGAGCTACCTCAAACGCGCGGCGATCAAGCTGGGCATCAGCGGGCGGCATTCGTTGTTGCGGTGGATGTACGCGACCGAGGAAGGCACGCTCACCACCCTGTGAATCACCCGAAAACCTGTGGGAGCTGGCGTGCCTGCTCCCACATTTGACCGCTGCCGTCAGTCCCTGGCCAACGCCTCAATCGGGTCCAGCCGCGCCGCATTCCTGGCCGGGACAAAGCCAAACACAATGCCGATCAGGGTCGAACACGCAAACGCGGTAATGATCGAGCCCAGGGAAAACACCATTTCCCATTCCTTCACAAACAATGAAAACAGATAGCCGATCGCAAAGGACAACGAGATCCCGATCATCCCGCCGATCAAACACACCATCACCGCCTCCACCAGAAACTGCTGGCGGATGTCCGACTGGCGCGCGCCCACGGCCATACGAATACCAATCTCGCGCGTCCGCTCGGTCACCGACACCAACATGATGTTCATCACCCCGATACCGCCCACCAGCAGCGAAATCACCGCGATCAGCGACAACAGCAGCGCCAGCGAGCGGCTGGTTTTCTGCACCGTTTGCATGATGCTGTCGAGGTTATTGGTGAAAAAATCCTTGGTGCCGTGACGTTGCAGCATGAGTTTATTGACGTTTTCTTCCACCACTTTGCTCGGCTGGCCGTCCTTGATGCGCACGGTGATGCTATCCAGATGGCGCTGGCCCAACAGACGCCCCGCCGCCGTCTCATAAGGCACCCACACGTTCAGCGCCTTGCTGGCGGCAAACATGTTTTTGTTGTCGGCCGTCACACCAATCACCGTGCACGGCAGATTGCCGACCAGGATCACCTGGCCCAACGGGTCCACATTCGGTCCGAACAAGCGATGTCGGGTGTTGTGGTCGATCACCACCACCTGGGCCTGGCGCCGCGCGTCGCTTTCGCTGAAGGCAATCCCGGCTTCCAGCTTCAATCCCTTCACTTTGAAGTAGCGGTCGCTGACGCCATTGACCTGCGCATCCAGGTCGATATTGCCAAAGCGCAGCAGCAGGTTGCGGCCCACCACCGGCGTGGCGCTGTCGACGTAATACAGCTGGTTCAACGCCTCCACGTCCGAGGGCATCAATGTTTCGATGGCGGAGGCGCGGCTGTCACCAAAACTGGTGCCGGAAAAGATATCGATGGTGTTGCTGCCAATCGCCTGGATGTCCTTGAGCACGTAACGCTTGGCGCCCTCACCAATGGCCGAGATCGACACCACCGAGGTGATGCCGATGACAATCCCGAGCATCGTCAGCAGGGTGCGCATGCGATGGGAAATCAACGCCACCCAGGCCATGTTGAATGCCTCCTTGAACAACCCAAGGCTCGCCACCAGACGCCGTGCACCGCTGCGCCGGGTCTCGATGGGCGCCTCAGCGGGCACCTCCAGGCCGACGCTGTCGTTGGCCTTGTCGCTGACAATCTCACCGTCACACACCTCGACAATGCGCTGGGCATTGGCGGCCACCTTGGGGTCGTGGGTGACGATAATCACTGTGTGCCCGGCGGCGTGCAGCTCGGCGAGGATGCGCATCACCTCCTTGCCGCTGTGGGTGTCGAGGGCGCCGGTGGGTTCGTCGGCGAGAATCACTTCACCGCCGTTCATCAACGCGCGGGCGATACTCACGCGCTGTTGCTGGCCGCCGGAAAGCTGGCTCGGCCGGTGGCTGGTATGCCCCGCCAGGCCCAGGCGGGTGAGCAAATCCCGCGCGCGGCTGTGGCGTTGCGTCTCTGGCGTGCCGGCGTAGATCGCCGGCATTTCCACGTTGTGCAAGGCGCTCAGGTGCGCGAGCAAGTGGTAGCGCTGGAAGATAAAACCGAAGTAATCGCGGCGCAGTTCCGCCAGTTGTTCATCGCCGAGCGAGCGGGTTTCGATGCCATTGATTTTGTAGCTGCCGGCGGTGGCGTAGTCCAGGCCGCCGAGGATGTTCATCAGCGTGGATTTACCCGAGCCCGAGGCGCCGATGATCGCGACCATTTCTCCGGCATGGATGGTCAAGTCGATGCCCTTGAGCGCGATGAATTCGCGCTCGCCGGCCATGAAACTGCGGGTGATGCCCTTGAGTTCCAACAGTGGCTGGGTCATGCGTCAGTTCCCCGCCGCAACAGGCGATGCGTCACCGATCACGACCTTATCGCCCTCGACCAGGCCGTCCAGAATCTGCACTTTGACGTTGTTGTTGATCCCGGTCTTCACATCCCGCGACACGGCTTTGCCCTTGGCATCCAGCACGCGCAGCGGGTAGCTGCCATCAGCGTTGCGCGAGCCGAGTGCCGCCACCGGCACCATCAGCGCGGCCTGGGCGGTGTCGAGCACGATACGCACCTGAGCGGTCATGGCGATGCGCAGGCGATGGTCAGGGTTGGGCACGTCGAACAGCGCGTTGTAGAACACCGCGGTGTTCTGCTTGGGCGTGCCGGCGGTCTGGGTTTCGAGGAAGTTCTGCGGCGCCGGTTCGGTCCCGCGCAGCTTGGCGTAGTAGCGCTTGTCGGCCTCGCCGAGGATGGTGAAATACACCTGCTGGCCCGGGCTGATGTGGATCACATCCGCCTCGGACACCTGCGCCTTGACGGTCATGGTGTCCAGGTCCGCCAGCTTGAGCAGCACCGGCGCCAGCTGGTTGGCGATCACGGTCTGGCCTTCCTGGGTGACGATGCCGACCACATCCCCGTCAATGGGCGCGACGATGCGGGTATAGGCCAGGTTGACCTTGGCGGTGTCGATCTGGATGTGCGCGCTCTTGATCTGCGCATCCAGGGACAGCAGGTTGGCTTGCTGCACCTGGAAGGTGGATTCCGCGTCTTCAAAATCCTGACGCGACACCGACTCGTCGATCTGCAAGCCTTTGTAGCGCTCGTAGACAGACTTGGCCTGCTTGAGCTGCGCCGCCGTGGCGCGGCGCTGGGCCTGCAGGTTCTCTTCATCGACCTGGGCTTTACGCAGCGTGTTTTGCAGGATCAGCGGGTCGATTTCGGCGAGCCATTGGCCTTTTTTGACCTTGTCACCGACCTTCACCTTGAGCGACTTCAACTGCCCCGAAACCTGGGCGCCGACGTCAACCTGTTTGATGCCTTCGAGCACGCCCGTGGCCAACACGGCATTTTCGATATCACCCCGTTCAGCCGTGGCGGTGAGGTATTGCGGTGTGTCGGCGGGCGCTTGCACCGTGTACACGACAAGGCCGATGGCAACCGCCAGTACCGCGAGCATTCCGAGTTTGCGAAACGTTGACTTATCCATAAATGACCATAAAAAGATGAAGAGGGTCTGAAGCGAAAACGGCCTGGCGTGGCCGCTGGATTACCTGTGGTTGCTGAGTGTCTGGCGCCCTACGCCGGGCTGATACGCCGCTGTCGCAGGCAAGCCAGCTCCCACTTTCAGATCGGTGTATGCCGCTCACGACACCACCTCCCCAATCACCACACCCTCAAGCCACCACCGCGCCAACCCCTGAACATTCGGCGTTTTAAGCAACGTAAAGTGGTTCCCCGGCCCATACCAAACTTCCAGCCCGCTGCCCTGCCGTCGCCACCCCTCAATCATCAGGCTCTGTTCGCGCTGATTGCCCGCCGCATCCAGCGAAGGGTCCTCAGCCAACACCAACCGTACCACCCCGTTGTAACGCTGATGCGGCTGATACACCGTGCGCAACGCCGCGGCATAAGTGCGCGCCGGTCCGTCCATGGCATCCACCGCAGAGCGCCCCGGCAACAGTCCAACGCCCACCATTGCCGCATGCAGCCATTGCCGCTGCGCCACTTCATCACGCCCGGCAAAGTCCACACGGTCGATACCCAACGACTTGCCGGCGGCCAGCTGCATCGCCTCGATCAATCGCAACATCGCCGCCGTGGTGGTGTAAGGGCGCCCGGCGCCGCCCGGCGCTTCGCTGTCAATCACCGTCAACGACGCCACCTCACGGCCCATTGCCTGCAACCGCAGCGCCATCTCCAACGCGATCCAGCCACCAAACGAGTGCCCCACCAAGTGCACCGGCCCTTGCGGACACTCCTGTGCAAGCGCCGCCAGATAACACTGCGCCGCCGCTTCGACCTGGCTATGCGGCACCGCCTGGCCATCGAGCCCGCGCGGCTGCAAGCCGAACAGCGGCCAGTCACGCCCCAGCGCTTCGCTCAACCCCACATACCCGGTGACGCTATCGCCCGCACCCGGCACGCAGAACACCGGCGCATACCCTGCCCGCCCACTCTGAATGCGCAGCAGCGGTTGATGCGCCCCCTGCGCCACCGGCGAACACACGGCCAACGCCTCGCTCATCGCCCGCCCCAGCGCCTGAATATGCGGCGCCTGCATCATGCTCTGGTGATCGCCTGGCACCTCCACCCGGCGCAACTGCCCAGGCGCCAACGCATCCTCCCACCCCAGCGAAACACTGCGCCGCGACAACTCGGTGGGCCGCTCTTGCGCGCTGAACAAATGCACCGCGACCGGCAACGGGAACAGGCTGTAATGCGCCAGCGCATGCCCATGCCCGACCTCCCGTTCGATAAAACTCAAGAGGTCCGCGTCCGCAGCCGCTGCCATTTGCGCGTATAGCAAACCTTGATCGCGACAGCGTTGCAGCAGACCCGCAAAGTCCAGCTGTCCAATGCCCGCCTCCAAGTATTCAAGGCTCGCCAGCTCATCCACACCTCCCTGTGCTTTCCAATACGCCGTGCACTGCAGCAACAAATGCCGTTTGAGCGCATCCGGCCCGCTCCAGCGCGCCTTGCCCTGATCGGTCATGCGCGGCACATAGCTGTCGATCAAGCCGAGGAAGGCCACCGCCTCATCCAGCCCGAGTAATTGCATCGCCACTTCATAGGCCAGCACGCCGCCAAACGACCAGCCCGCGAGCCGATAGGGCCCGTGGGGCTGGATGCCCCGAATCAACCCGACCAGGCGCGCGGCCAGGCCTTCCATGGTGTTCAGATGCGCTTCGCCAAGCGCCGCGCCCGGCAGGCCATAAATGGGATAGTCGCCGGGCAGGTGTTGGCCCAGCGCCGGGAAGTACACGTCCATGCCACTGAACTCATGCAGCAGAAACAGCGGCGGCTGCGAACCGCTGCTGCGCACGGTAATCACCGACGTCTCGCGCGCCGGCGCCTGCGTGCGCTGTTGCAGCATCGCCGCGACGCCAGCCACGCTGGCATGCTGGAACAGCTCGGCCAGGGACACCTGCAACCCGGCCTCTTCCATCAGGTTGACTAGCCGGATTGCCAGCAACGAATGCCCGCCCAGCTCGAAGAAGCTGTCATGTCGCCCAACCTGCTCCAGCTTCAAGACTTCGGCCCACAGGTTGGCCAGTTGCTGTTCCAGCGCATCGCCAGGCGCTTCGAAATCACGGCGATTCAACGCGTCCAGCGCCGGAACCGGCAAGGCTTTGCGGTCGATCTTGCCATTGGCCGTCAGTGGCAAATGCGCCAGCGGTACATAGGCCGATGGCAGCATGTAGTCCGGCAGCTGGCCTTGCAGGTGCGCCCGCACGCTGTCGAGGTCAACAGGTGCATCAGCCCAGGTGAAGTAAGCCGCCAGGCGCTTGTCACCCGGCACGTCCTCACGCGCCAGCACCACCACGTCCTGAATACCTGCAAAGGTCGCCAGGCGCGCTTCGATCTCACCCAGCTCAATGCGAAAACCACGGATTTTCACCTGGTCGTCATTGCGTCCGATGCATTCCAGCAAACCCTCCTGGGTCCAGCGACCAAGGTCACCGGTGCGGTACATCAAGGCACCGGCGTTGAAGGGGTCGTCGACAAACTTTTCAGCGGTCAACTCAGGGCGGTTCAAATACCCCCTGGCCACGCCATCGCCGCCGATGCAGATCTCACCGGTCACCCCCACCGGCACCGGCTGCAACCAGGCATCCAGCACGTGAATATGCGTGTTGGAAATCGGCCGGCCGACGGGCACGCTGTCGGCGTCATCGGCAATCGCCTGCACTTCATGGGTGGTGGCATAGGTGGTGGTTTCCGTCGGCCCGTAGCAATGCACCAAACGCAGCCCTGGCGCCTGCGCCAACAGGCTGCGGAACGCCGCCGGGTCGGCGCGCTCGCCGCCGCAGAGCAACATGCGCAAGCCGGCCAGCGCTCGCGGAATCAGCTGCACGTACTGGTTGAACAGCGCCGTGGTGACGAACAGCACAGTCGCGCCGTGCAGCGCACTGCCGAACGCGGCCGGGTCGAGCAAAGTCGCGCGGTCGATCACCTGCACCTGCCCGCCGTTGAGCAACGCGCCCCACACGTCCATGGTGCTGGCGTCGAACGCCGGGTTGGAGGCGAAGGCAATGCGGTCCGCCGCATTGAAGTCGGCGTAGCCGTTGTTGAGCACCAGCCGCGTGATACCGCGATGCGGCACCAACACGCCCTTGGGCGTACCCGTGGAGCCGGAGGTGTACATGATGTACGCCACACTGTCCGAGGCTTGTGACAGGTCCGGGTTGTGGCTCGGTTGCGGGTCAAGAGTCAGGGTGTCCAGGTCCAGACGCCGGGCGGCGTAATCGATGGACGCGTCGCTGCGGGTCAGCAGCCAGCTCGCGCCGCTGTCCTGCAGCATAAAGCCCTGGCGCTCGGCCGGCGCGTGGATATCCAGCGGCACATAGGCTGCCGCGCATTTGAGAACCGCCAGTTGGCTGACCAGCAGATCGAGCGAGCGCGGCAGCAGGATCGCCACGTTATCGGCGGGACGCACGCCCAGGCTCAGCAGGTGATGGGCCAGGCGATTGGCGCGGGTGTTCAATTGGCCGTAGCTCACTGCCTGCTCGCCATGCAACGCCGCCACCGCGTCAGGCCGCGCCTGCGCCTGGGCTTCGAACAGGCGCTGTACCGTGTGCTCGCGGGGGAATGCACGCGCGGTGGCGTTGAACACCGCCAGCTGTTGGCGTTCGGCGCTGGGCAGTATCGGCAGGCGGCTGATGGCGATTTCAAGGTTGTGCTCCAGCGCATGCGCCACGTGTTCGAGTGCCTGGTGCAGGTAGCCACACAAACGTCGGGCACCCCGCCCCATGGCATGCACGCTGAACCCGTCGCCGAGGTCATCGACACTCACTGACAGCCCGTAAGTGGTGTGTTCCTCGGCCTTGAGCAACTCGATGCCCTGCCAGGCCTGCGCCACGCCGCCGGTTTGCGCCGCGCTGTGGCGGTAGTTGAACAGCACGCTGAACAGCGGCGTCGCCACCGGCACTGCGCTGCAACGCTGGGCCAGCGCCAGCGGCGCGTGCTCATGGCCGAGCAGTTGGGTCAGGCGAGCATGAGTCGCACGCAACGCCGTACGCACCGAGTGCTCACCCAGATCGACCCGCAGCGGCAAGGTGTTGATAAACACGCCCATGGCGCGCTCGGCGCCTTCGCCGCCCTGCAGACGGCCGAGCATCACGGTACCGAACACCACACGCTCGCGCCCGCTGACCTTGCCCAGCACATGGGCCCAGGCCAGGTGCATCAGGCTGGCGGCGCTCACGCCCGCTTGACGGGCCTGGGTGCGCAGGCGCTGGCTCAACTGAGGGTCGATGGTCAGATGCGCCTTTTCATCGACACCCAGGTTTTCGACCTCGGTGGGCTCGTCGATCTCAGCGAGCATGTCGCGGAAAAACGCCTCGTGATCGTTAACCGCCAAACGGGTCTGGGCCACGTAATTGCGGTACGGCACTGCAGCGCCCAACGCCGCGTCGCGACCCAACAGAAACGCCTGCATTTCGTGCTGCAGGATGTCCAGCGCGATGTGGTCCATCACCAGGTGATGAAACAGCAAGGTCGCCACCACGCGCTGCGGTTCCTGCACGTAAACCAGGCGCATCAGCGGCGCTTGAGCCAGGTCGAGACGCGACGGCAACGGCCCTGTTTCGACGCTTAACGAGGCTTCGCGCCAAACCACCTGCACCGGTTCATGAAGGCCATCCCAATGGAATGAGGAACGCAGCACATCATGCCGCTGGATCACCGCCTGCAACGCCTGGGCAAAAGCCTGCAAGCGCACCCGGCTGTCGAACGCAAACTGCGCCTGCTGCAGGTACGCATCGCCTTCGAGTACGGCGCGGTGGTGATAGAGAATGCCGGCCTGCAACGGCGCCAGCGGGTAGATGTCCTGCACATTGGCCGCCCCGCCGGGGATGCGGGCGACAATGCGCTCGATGGCCGGCTGATCCAGCTGGATCAGGGGCAGCATGTCCGGCGTAATGTGCGTGCAGCCGGGTGCGATGCCATTGGCCGGCACCGCCACTTCACGCCCGCTGCCCAGCGCCGCCGCCAAGGCCGACAAGGTCGGCTGGCCAAACAGCACCTTCACATCCGCCGACAACCCGAGGCGGCGCATGCGCCCCATCAGGCTTACGGCCAGCAACGAGTGCCCGCCCAACTCGAAGAAGTTGTCGTGACGGCCCACACGCTCCACGTTGAGCAGCTCGGCCCACAGGCTGGCCAGGGCAATTTCGGTATCACCCTGGGGCGCCTCGTACTCGCGCACCACCACCGACTCCAGGCCTGGCTCCGGCAAGGCTTTGCGGTCGAGCTTGCCGTTGGGGCTCAGTGGCAAGGCGTCGAGATGGACGAAAATCGCCGGCACCATAAACTCCGGCAAATGGTGCAGCAGATGGCTGCGCAGCACGTCGATTTCGCAGTGCGCACCGGTGTAGTAAGCCACCAGGCGTTGCTCGCGGGCGATGACGGCCGCTTCATTGATCGACGGATACTCGGTCAGGCGGGCCTGGATCTCGCCCAGCTCGATGCGTAAACCGCGGATCTTCACTTGGTCATCATTGCGGCCCAAATATTCGATATTACCGTCCGGCAAGTAGCGCCCGACGTCACCGGTGCGGTACATGCGTCCGCGGGTAAAGGGATCATTCAGGAAGCGCTCGGCCGTCAGCTCAGGCCGATTCAGATAACCACGCGCCACTTGCACGCCACCGATGAACAACTCGCCGACCACCCCCAACGGCACCGGCTGCAACTGGCTGTCGAGCAGGTACATGCGCGTGTTGGCAATGGGTTTGCCGATTGGCGTGTTGTCCGGCGTCACTGCGCCCGCGCAATTCCACGCCGTGACATCCACCGCCGCTTCGGTCGGGCCATACAGGTTATGCAATTCACTGCCCGGCAACTGCTGCTTGAAGCGCCGCACCAGGCTGCCCGGCAGAGCTTCGCCGCTGCACATCACACGCACCAGCCCCGCCGCCTGGCGCACATCGCCATGGGCCAGGAACACATCCAGCATCGACGGCACAAAGTGCAGCGTGGTGATCTGCTCAGCCTCGATCACATCGCACAGGTACTCAGGCTCTTTATGCCCGCCAGGGTGCGCCATCACCAACCGTGCGCCCGTCAACAGCGGCCAGAAGAATTCCCACACCGACACGTCGAAGCTGAACGGGGTTTTCTGCAGCACCGAGTCCTGCGCCTTGAGGCCATATTCGTCCTGCATCCACAGCAGGCGGTTGACCACCCCGGCGTGTTCGTTGATCACGCCCTTGGGCTGGCCGGTTGAACCGGAGGTGTAGATCACATACGCCGTCACGCCCACTGCCTTCGGGTTATCCAGCGGCTGGTGCTGCCAGCAAGGGTGGTCCAGATCGACCACCGGCACCGCACCCAGCAACTCACGCGTAGAGCCTTGAGCCAACACCACTGCCGGCGCGCTGTCCTGCAGCATGTAGGCAATACGCTCCAGCGGGTAGGCCGGGTCCAATGGCACATACGCGGCGCCCGCCTTGAGGATGGCGTACAGGCCCACGACCATTTCCAGGCTGCGCTCCACGCAAATGGCCACGCGCGAATCCGGCTGCACACCCAGCGCCAGCAAGTGATGGGCCAACTGATTGGCCTGCCCATTCAACTCGGCATAAGTCAGCTGCCGTTCGCCGGCCTTGACTGCAATCGCGTCCGGGGTGCGCTTGACCTGCGCCTCGAACATCCCGTGCAGGGTCTGGTCGAGGTTGTAATTGACCTCGGTGGCGTTGAAATCAAACAGCAGGTGCTGACGCTCACGCTCATCGACCAGCGACGCATGCTCAAGCACCGCCTGGTCGTTTTCGACCATCGCCTGCAACACGCGGGTGAAGTAGCCGACGTAACGCTGCACGGTCGACTCATCAAACAGCGCCACCGCATATTCCAGCGCGCCAAGAATGCTGCCCTGCACTTCGCCAAGGTTCAGCGACAGGTCGAATTTGGCAAAGTGGCTGTTTTCGACGATGCCTTCCAGAGCCAGGTCGCCCAATGCGAGGGTCGGTGCGCTGCTGTCCTGCCAGGTCAACAGGGTTTGGAACAACGGGCTGTGGGCCAGGCTGCGCGGCGGCCGGGTGATTTCCACCACCTGTTCGAACGGCAGGTCCTGATGGGCCTGGGCTTCCAGCGTCAATGCCTTGACCCGCGCCAGCAGCGCCTCGGTGCTCAACTCGCCCGAGGTGTCGATGCGCACTGCCAGCGTGTTGACGAACAGGCCGATCAGCCCTTCAACCTCGCTGCGCGTGCGGTTGGCCACCGGCGAACCGATCACCAGATCGTGTTGCCCGGACAGCCGCGCCAGCAGCGAGGCCCAGGCACTCATCAAGGTCATGTACAGCGTGGTGCCGTGGCGTTGGCTCAAGGCCTTGAGCCCGGCGGTGAGGCGTTCATCCAGGCGCACTTCGACGCTGCTGCCGGCGTAATCCTGCTGCGCCGGGCGCGGGCGGTCGGTGGGCAACGTCAGCAAGGCTGGCGCGCCTGCCAGCGCCTGCTGCCAATAGCTGCTCTGGCGCTGCAGCACGTCGCCGCTCAGCCACAGGCGTTGCCACACGGCGAAGTCAGCGTACTGGATCGCCAGCGGGGGCAACGGGTCGGGCAGGCCGTGACTGAAGGCTTGGTACAGCGCCATCAGCTCGCGGGTCAGCACGCCCATCGACCAACCGTCGGAGACGATGTGGTGCAAAGTCAGCAACAGCACATGGTGATCGTCGGCCATCACCACCAGCCGCCCGCGCAGCAGCGGGCCGCGCTCCAGGTCGAATGGCGCCGAGGCTTCGCCGTGAATCAAGGCATCCAGCGCCTGCTGGGGTTGCGGGTGGCGGCGCAGGTCCTGCACTTGCAGCGGCAGCACGTCTTCGGCCGGCACAATCAGCACCTGGGCGTCGTCGCCGTGTTGAGCAAAGCGGCTGCGCAGGGTTTCGTGGCGCGCCACAATCCGCGCCAGCGCCCGTTGCAGCGCCTCGACATGCAACTGCCCACGCAGGCGCAGGCCGATGGGGATGTTATAGGCGGTGTTGGCGCCTTCCATCAGTGCCAGAAACCACAGGCGCTGCTGGGCGAACGACAGTGGCACGGGTTCATCGCGGCTGGCCGGGAGAATATCCGGCAACGTGCTGCGCCCCGATTGGGCCAGGACTTCGGCGACCGCCGCCAGCTCGGCATTGGCAAACAGGTCGCCAAGGATCAGCTCGACACCCAGACGCTGGCGCACCTGGGAAACCATGCGCATTGCCAGCAACGAATGCCCGCCCAATTCAAAGAAATGGTCGCGACGCCCGACGCGCGCCACGTGCAGTACATCGGCCCAGATCTGCGCCAGCACGCTTTCGATCTCGCCCTAGGGCGCCTCGTACTCGCGGGTAAACACCGCAGCCATGTCCGGCGCGGGCAAGGCCTTGCGGTCGAGTTTGCCGTTGGCGGTGAGCGGCAATGCCTCGAGCTTCACGTAGGCAACCGGGACCATGTAGTCCGGCAGCTGCGCCACCAGATGGGCGCGGATATTGCCAACCGCCAACGGCGCGAACGACGGGTTTTCAGTGAAATACGCCACCAGCCGGTCCTCACGGACCAGCACCACCGCTTCCTGAATACCCGGCAATTGGTTGAGCTGGGTTTCGATCTCGCCCAGTTCAATGCGCACGCCACGGATCTTCACCTGGTCGTCGTTACGCCCCAGGTACTCGAGATTGCCGTCCGGCAGCCAGCGCGCCAGGTCGCCGGTGCGGTACATGCGCCCAGCGTTGAACGGGTCTTGCACGAAGCGCTCGGCCGTCAGCTCAGGGCGGTTCAGGTAACCGCGCGCTACGCCTTTGCCGCCCACGTACAGCTCGCCGGCAACCCCCAGCGGCACCGGCCGTTGCTGCTCATCCAGCAAGTACACCGTGGCATTCGCAACAGGCTTGCCGATATGCAGCGGCCGGCCCGTCTCCACCTTGCCGGACGTGGCGACCACCGTGGCCTCGGTAGGCCCGTAGTTATTGATCAACTCAAAACGCTGGGTCCGCGCGAACTGGCGCAGGCGATCACCGCCGATCAGCAAGGTGCGCAAGGTCGGGTGTTCGATCTGTTGGCTGAAGGCGTACTCGGCCACCGGCGTGGGCAAAAAGCACACGTCCAACGGCTGCGCGCACCACCACGCGAGCAAGGCGTCGATGTCTTCGGTGCCGTCATGGGCCGGCGGCAGGTGCAGGGTCGCGCCGACACACAGCGCCGGCCACACTTCCCAGGCCATCGCATCAAAGCCGAAACCGGCGACACTGGCGGTGTGGCGCCCGGCACATAGGTCAAAGGCGCGGCAATGCCAGTCCACCAGGTTGGCCACGGTGTGGTGTTCGACCATCACGCCTTTGGGCAGGCCAGTGGAACCGGAGGTGTAGATCACATAGGCGAGGTTGGAGGGCGTGACATCGACCGTGGGGTTGCTCGCCGAATGATGCTGCCAGGTAAAGCGGTCCAGGTTGATCACCGGCACTGGCAGCGCGGGCAGTCGGTCCAGCAGCCCCTGCTGCGTCAGCACCGCCACCGGCGCGCTGTCGGTGAGCAAATAATTGAGGCGCTCGGCCGGGTGGGACGGGTCCACCGGCACATAGCAGGCGCCGGCCTTGAGGATCGCCAGCAACCCGGCCAGGGTATCCAGGCCACGGCGGGCGACGATCGCCACGCGGTCGTCGGGCTTGACCCCCAGCGCCAGCAGGTGATGGGCCAACAGGTTGGCTTGCTGGTTCAGCTCGGCGTAGGTCAGTTGGCGGCCTTGCTGCACGGCGGCGATGGCCTCGGGCGTGCAGGCCGCCTGAGCTTCGATACGCCCGTGCAACGTGGTGCCTTGAGGGAAGTCGGCGTGGGTCGCGTTGAACTGCTCCAGCACTTGTTGTTGTTCGGCGGCGGGCACGACCGAGACTTGATTGAGCGGTGTCTGTGGCGCCTGCTCCAGCGCAGTCACGAGGTTTTCCAGCGCGGTTTGCAGGTAGGCGCAGACGCGCTGCGGGTCCACCTGGGTGCTGGCGAGCAAGCTCAAGGCAAAGCCTTCGCCGAGGTCATCCACGCTCAGGGTCAGCGGGTAGTTGGTGCGTTCTTCGGCGCTGAGCGCCGCGATACCTTGCCAGGCCGACACGGCAGCGGCGCTGGCGGCCGGGGCACTGTGGCGGTAATTGAGCAACGCGCTGAACAGCGGCGTCGGCGCGACCACGCCGCTGCAGCGCTGGGCCAGGGCCAACGCGGCGTGTTCGTGGCGCAGCAAGGTGGTCAGCCGCGCGTGGGTGGCCTTGACCCCGGCGCGCACGTCCTCGGCGCCCACGTCCACGCGAAACGGCAGCGTGTTGATGAAAATGCCCAGTGCCCGATCGGTGTCATGGCTGCCCTGCATGCGGCCCATCAATACGGTGCCAAACACCACGTGCTCTTTACCGGCCAGTACACCCAGCACCTGTGCCCAGCCCATATGGAACAGGCTGGCGGCGCTCACCCCCAGTTGCCGGGCCTGCGCACGCAGGCGCTGGCCCAGCTGTGCTGCCAGCGGCAGGCTGACTTCGGCAATCCCGCGGGCATCGCCTTGCACGTCTTGCAGGCCAAATGGCAAGGTCGGCTCGCTGATGTCGCCGAGCATCTGGCGGAAGAAGCTTTCGTGCTCCTGCTCGCTGATCCCCAACCGCGCCTGCGCCACATAGTTGCGAAACGGCACCGCCTGGCCCAGCGCTGCGCCCTGCCCCAGCAGGCACGCCTGCATTTCATGGCACACCACTTCCAGGGCGCTGTGGTCGAGGGCCATGTGGTGAAACAGCAAGGTGGCGACGATGCGCTGATTGGCCGGATCTTCGGCACGCACCAGGCGCAGCAGCGGCGCCTTAGTCACGTCGAGGCGATAGTGGCGGGCATCGAACAACGCGTGCAACTGCGCGGCGATATCGCCGTCAGCCGGGTCCAGCGCCAACACCTGCACCGGCAGTTGCGCCTGGCGCCAGACCACTTGCGACGGTTCCTGCAACCCGTCCCAGACCACGCCGGTGCGCAGGATGTCGTGGCGGTTCATCACGCTTTGCAGGGCGTGGGCGAAGGCCTCAAAACGCGCCAGGCTGTCGAACGCAAACTGCGACTGCATCACGTACGGGTCGCCCTGCTCGGCGCTGACATGATGGAACAGAATGCCTTCCTGCAACGGCGCCAGCGGGTAGATATCCTGGATATTCGCCACGCCGCCATCAACTGTGGCGACGATGCGGTCGATCTCGTCCTGGCTCAGGGTCGACAGGGTCAGCATGGCCGGCGTGATGCGCTCGGCGCCCGCCGGGATGCCATTGGCCGGCACCGTCACTTCACCGGCCTTGGTCGGCGAATACTCACCGGCCTTGATCAACTCGATCAACGCCGGCTTGTACTCGCGCAACGCGGCAAGAATCGCCGGGTCGCTCAGCGCCTGTTTATTGCCCTGCACCGACAACTGTTCGCCCTTGAGCGCCAGTTGCACATCCTTGGTTTTCAGCGTCGCCAACAGCTCAGAAATGCTCACAGGACGATCTCCATTCGTTCGGTTATGGCGGCGTAGCCGGCCAGCGTCGGCTGTTCGAACAACGCCCGCACATCGGCTTCCAGGCCTTCCTGGCGCAGGCGTCCGATCAAGCTCACGGCCAGCAGCGAGTGCCCGCCCAGTTCAAAGAAGTTGTCATGGCGCCCGACCCGCTCGACGTTGAGCAACTCGGCCCACAGCCTGGCCAGGAGGATCTCGGTATCACCCTCTGGCGCCGCGTACTCGCGCACGATCAGCGCGTCCATGCCCGGCGCAGGCAAGGCCTTGCGGTCGAGCTTGCCGTTGGGGCTCAGCGGCAGCGCGTCAAGGTGCATGAACAGCGCGGGCACCATGAAGTCCGGCAGGTGCTGCAGCAGGTGCGCGCGCAGTTGCTCGATGTCGGTGGGTACGCCGGTGTAGTAAGCGACCAGCCGGTCTTCGCGGGCCACCACCGCAGCCTCGTTGACCTGCGCATGTTCGAGCAGTCGCGCCTGGATTTCCCCCAGCTCGATGCGCAGGCCGCGGATTTTCACCTGGTCATCGTTGCGGCCCAGGTACTCGATATTGCCGTCGGGCAAGTAGCGGCCAACGTCGCCGGTGCGGTACAGGCGCCCATGGGTGAAGGGGTCCTTGAGGAAGCGTTCGGCAGTCAGCTCGGGGCGATTCAAGTAGCCACGCGCCACTTGCACGCCGCCGATAAACAGCTCGCCGACCACGCCCAACGGCACCGGCTGCAATTGCGGATCCAGCAGGTACATGCGCGTGTTGGCAATCGGTTTGCCGATCGGCGTGTTGTCCGGCACCTCGGGACGCGCGCAGTTCCAGGCGGTCACGTCCACGGCCGCTTCGGTGGGGCCGTACAGGTTGTACAGGCCGATGCCCGGCAGTTGCTGCTTGAAGCGCCGCACCAGGCTGCCCGGCAAGGCTTCGCCGCTGCACATTACCCGCACCAGGCCGGCCGCCTGGCTGACATCGCCGTGGGCCAGGAACACATCAAGCATCGAGGGCACAAAATGCAGCGTGGTGATCTGTTCGGCCTCGATCACTTCGCACAGGTACTCAGGCTCTTTATGGCCACCCGGGCGCGCCATGACCAGGCGTGCGCCGGTGAACAGCGGCCAGAAGAACTCCCACACCGACACGTCGAAGCTGAACGGGGTTTTCTGCAGCACGCTATCACTGGCCTTGAGACCGTATGCGTCCTGCATCCACAGCAGGCGGTTGACCACCCCGGCGTGCTCGTTGATCACGCCTTTTGGCTGGCCGGTGGAGCCGGACGTGTAGATCACATAGGCCTGGTGCCGGGCGGTAAGGCCCGGCACGTGGGGGTTGCCAGCGGGTTGGTGCTGCCAGGCGGCGTGGTCCAGGTTGATCACCGGCACCTCACCCAGCAACACGCGGGTGGTGTCTTGCGCGAGCACCACCACCGGCGCGCTGTCTTGCAGCATGTAGGCCAGGCGCTCGCGAGGATAGGCCGGGTCCAACGGCACATAGCCGCCGCCGGCCTTGAGGATCGCAAACAGGCCGATGACCATGTCCAGGCCGCGCTCCACGCAGATGCCTACGCGCGAATCCGGCTGCACGCCCCTTTCAAGCAAGTGATGGGCCAGGCGGTTGGCGCGCTCGTTGAGCGCGCTGTAGGTCAGTTGCTGATCGCCGGACTTGACCGCCACGGCCTGCGGCGTGCGCTCGACCTGGGCTTCGAACAGGCCGTGCAGGGTTTGGTCGAGGTTGTAGTTGACGTCGGTGGCGTTGAATTCCACCAGCAGTTTTTGCCGTTCCTCACTGCCCACAATCGGCAGACGATTGAGCGGTTGATGCGGCGCCTGCTCGAGGGCTTCAACCAGCCCTGACAAAGCGGTCTGCATGTAAGCGCACACGCGTTGCGCGTCGATTTGCGCCAGCGCGGTGACGTCATAACCATCGCCCAGGTCATCCACGTTCAGGGTCAGCGGGTAGTTGGTGCGCCCGTCGTTGACCAGCGTCTGCATGCCTTCCCAGGCCTGCTGCGCCTCGGCCGACCGCGTGGCGGCGCCGCGATGGCGGTAGTTGAGCATTGAGCTGAACAACGGCGCCGGGGCTGCTACGCCGCTGCAGCGCTGGGCCAGCGCCAGCGACGCGTGTTCGTGCCCCAGCAGCGCGGTAAGCCGTGCATGGGTGGCCCGCACCGCAGCGCGCGCACCTTGTGCGTCGATGTCCAGGCGCAGCGGCAAGGTATTGATGAACACCCCCAGCGCGCGGTCGGCGCCCTCGCCGCCTTGCATGCGACCCACCAGCACCGTGCCGAACACCACGCTGTGGCGACCCGAGGTGGCCGCCAGTACCTGGCCCCACGCCAGGTGGAACAGGCTCGCCGTGCTTACCCCCAGCAAGCGCGCCTGGGCGCGCAGCCGGCGGTTGAGGTCAGTGTCCAGGCGCAAGCGGTGTTCTTGGATCGCGTTGCCATCGCCGCGCACATCCTGCAAGCCGAACGGCAAGGTCGGTTCATCGACGTCACCGAGCATCTGGCGAAAGAACGCTTCATGTTCCTGTTCGCTTACGCCCAGACGCGCCTGGGCCACGTAGTTGCGGTACGGCATCGGCGCCGCTGTTGGCGCGGCGTGGCCAAGCAAGTGGCCCTGCATTTCGCGCAGCACCACGTCGAATGCGGTGTGGTCGAGGGCGATGTGGTGATAGAGCAACACCACCACCACACGCTGGTTGGCCGGGTCCTGGGCGTACTTGAGGCTGATCAACGGCGCCTGGCTGAGCGTCAGGCGATAACGTCGCGCATCGAAACGCTGATGCAGGCCGGCCAGTACATCACCTTGCAGGTGCAGCTCTTCACGCGGCAGTTCAGCCTTGCGCCACACCACTTGCAGCGGTTGCGCCAGGCCTTCCCAGACCACGCCGGTGCGCAGGATGTCATGGCGGTCGATGACCTGTTGCAGCGCCTGGGCGAAGGCGTTCAGGCGCTCAATGCTGTCGAACGCCAGGTGCGATTGCAGCAGGTACGGGTCGCCCTGCTCGGCGGTGATGTGGTGGTAGAGAATGCCCTCCTGCAACGGCGCCAGCGGGTAGATATCCTGCACATTGGCAGCGCCGCCGGGAACGCGGCTGACGACGTCGTCGAGGGTTGAGGGGTCGAGTTCCACCAACGGCAACATGTCCGGGGTGATGCGCTGGCAGCCGGCGGTGATGCGGTTGGCCGGCACCTGCACTTCGCGGCCACTGCCCACGGCGGTGGCCAACGCCGCAAGGGTGGGCTGGCTGAACAGCACCCGCACGTCAGCACTGAGGCCGACCTGGCGCATGCGTTCGATCAGGCTGACCGCCAACAACGAATGGCCGCCCAATTCGAAGAAGTGGTCATGCCGGCCGACTTGCTCCACCTGCAACACCTCGGCCCAGATCCGCGCCAGGGTGGTTTCCACCGCGCCTTCCGGCGCTGCGTAATCGCGGCTCGGCAACGCGGCTTGGTCGGGTTGCGGCAAGGCCTTGCGGTCCAGCTTGCCGTTGGCGGTCAGGGGCAGCGTGTCGAGCCTGACGTAGGCTGCTGGCACCAGCGCGTCGGGCAGCTGTTGCTGCAGTTGCGCACGCACGGTTTCAATCGCCAGCGGCCAATGTTCGGTGAACCAGGCCACCAGACGCCCCTCGCGCACCAGCACCACGGCTTCGCGGATACCGTCCAGCGCGGCCAGGCGGCTTTCGATTTCGCCGAGTTCGACGCGCACACCGCGCACTTTGACCTGGTCGTCGTTACGGCCCAGGTACTCGATATTGCCGTCGGGCAGCCAGCGCACCAGATCACCGGTGCGGTACATGCGCCCAGGGTTGAACGGGTCCTGCAGGAAGCGTTCGGCGCTCATCTGCGGGCGGTTCAAATACCCCCGCGCCACGCCACGGCCGCCCACATACAGCTCACCGGCGACACCCACCGGCACCGGGCGCAACTGCGCGTCGAGCACGTACACGCTGGCATTGGCGATGGGCCGGCCGATATGCAACGCCTGCCCGGCGCGCACGCGGCCGGAGGTGGCGACCACCGTGGCCTCGGTAGGCCCGTAATTGTTGATGACCGCAAAGCGCCGCTCCTGGGTGAATTGACGCAGGCGATCACCGCCGATCAACAGGATGCGCAAGGTCGGGTGGTGCAGGTTCTGACTGAAGGCGTACTCGGCCACTGGCGTGGGCAGGAAGCTGACGTCCAGTGGCTGCGCCAGCCACCAGGCGAGCAATTCGTCGATGTTTTCATTGCCGACCTTCGCAGGCGGCACGTGCAAGGTCGCGCCTGCACAGAGTGCCGGCCAGACCTCCCAGGCCATCGCGTCAAAGCCAAACCCGGCGACGCTGCTGGTGTGGCTGCGCGCGTCCAGGCCGAAGGCCTCGCAATGCCAATGCACCAGGTTTTCCACGGTGCGGTGTTCGACCATCACGCCTTTGGGCTGGCCGGTGGAGCCGGAGGTGTAGATCACGTAAGCCAGGTGCGCCGGGGTCAGGCCGGCCAGCTGCGGGTTGCTGACGGCGTGGTGCCGCAAGCACTCGTCGAACAGGTCGACAGTGGCCTGCGTGCCCAGCAGGTCACGGGTGCTTGCCTCGGCCAAGACCGCTACCGGCGTGCTGTCCTGCAACAGGTAGGCGATACGTTCGGCGGGGTAAGCCGGGTCGATAGGGACGTAGCCGGCGCCGGCCTTGAGAATGCCCAGCAGCCCGACCAGCATCTGCGGGCCACGGCGACAGCAGATCGCGACGCGGTCGTCCGGCTGCACGCCGAGTGTCAACAGGTGGTGGGCCACCTGGTTGGCGCGTTGATTGAGCTGCTGATAGGTCAGGACTTCGCCGTCCTGCTGCACGGCAATCGCGTGAGGCTGACGTTCGACCTGGGCTTCGAAGGCGCCGTGCACGGTGTGCCCGGTCGGGAAGTCTGCGGCCGTTGCGTTGAATTCGCGCAGCAGGGTTTCGTACTCTGCCGGCGCCAGCACTGGCAATTGATTAAGCGGGGTGCTCACCGAGCGTTCCAACGCCGCCACCAACTGCTCCACGGCGCCGTGCATGTAGCCACACAAGCGCTGGGCGCCGATCTGCGGCAGTGCCAGCACGCTCAGGCCAAAGCCTGTGCCGAAGTCATCGACGCTGAGGGTCAGCGGGTAATTGCTGCGTTCCTCACCGCCCAGCAGTTGCACGCCTTCCCAGATGCCATGGCCATCGCGGGCCATTTCGCCGGGGGTGCTGTGACGGTAATTGAGCAAGGCGCTGAACAACGGCACGGCCGTCGGTACGCCGCTGCAACGCTGGGCGAGGGCCAACGACGCATGCTCGTGCCCCAGCAGCGCGCTCAAGCGGGCATGAGTCGCCTTGACGGCCGCCGCAGCAGCGCACGCCACATCGACGCGCAACGGTAAGGTGTTGATGAACATGCCCAACGCACGGTCAGCGCCCTCACCCGCCTGCATACGCCCCATCAGCACCGTGCCGAATACCACCTCCTCACGCCCGGACACCAGCCCCAGCACTTGCGCCCACGCCAGGTGCATCAGGCTGGCCGCACTCACCCCCAGCACCCGCGCCTGTTCACGCACCCGCATTGCCAACGCGGCGTCCAGCGGCTGTTCGGCTTCTTCGATAGCGCGGCCGTCGCCCTGCACGTCCTGCACGCCAAAGGGCAAGGTCGGCTCATCGACATCGGCGAGCATGTCGCAAAAGAACTGCTCGTGTTCCGCCACGCTGACACCAAGGCGCGCCTGGGCCACGTAGTTGCGAAACGGTGCAGCGTCAGGCAGTGCCTCGGCCTGGTTGAACAGGAACGCACGCATCTCCTGGCCGACCACTTCCATGGCGGTATGGTCGAGCGCCAGGTGATGGAACAACAGGATTGCCGCGACCCGATTATTCGCCGGGTCCTGGGCATAGACCATGCGCAGCAGCGGCGCCTGGGTGATGTCCAGGCGATAGTGGCGGGCATCGAAACGTTCGTGCAGTTGCTCGATGACGCCGCCCTCAGCCGGGTCCAGAACAACCTCTTGCACCACCAGCCGGGCCTCGCGCCAGACCACTTGCACCGGGCTGTCCAGACCTTCCCAGACCACGCCGGTGCGCAGGATATCGTGACGGGCCGCCACCTGTTGCAGCGCGCCCATGAAGGCGTGCAAACGCTCAAGGCTGTCAAACGCCATGCGCGACTGCAGCAGGTACGGGTCGCCCTGCTCGGCGCTGATATGGTGATAAAGAATACCTTCCTGCAGCGGCGCGAGCGGGTAGATATCCTGCACATTGGCCGCGCCACCCGGCACCGTGGCGACGATGCGCTCGATCGCTGCCTGGTCGAGTTGCACCAGGGTCAGCATCGACGGCGTTATCTGGGCGCAGCCGGCTGGAATGCCATTGGCCGGCACCTCGACCTCACGCCCGCTGCCGACTGCCGCTGCCAGCGCCGCCAGGCTTGGCTGGCTGAACAGCACACGCACATCCGCGCTCAGGCCCACCTGACGCATGCGCTCAATCAGGCTCACCGCCAGCAAGGAATGCCCGCCCAACTCGAAGAAATGGTCATGCCGGCCGACACGCTCAAGCTTGAGCACGTCCTGCCAGATCTGCGCCAGCAAGGTTTCCACCTCGCCCTCCGGCGCCTCGTAACCGCGGCTGAGCAGCGCGCTCTGATCGGGCACGGGCAGGCCCTTGCGGTCGAGCTTGCCGTTGGCGGTCAGTGGCAACAGTGCCAGCCACACGTAGGCCGACGGCACCATGTAGTCCGGCAACCGGCCTTGCAGATGAGCGCGCAGTGCCTGGATGTCCAAGGGCGCCTGGGCGGTGTAATACGCCACCAGGCGCTTGTCGCCCGGCTCGTCTTCGCGGGCCAGCACCACTGCGTCTTTTACGCCGGGAAACGCGGCCAGGCAGGTTTCGATTTCGCCCGGCTCGATACGAAAACCGCGGATCTTGACTTGCAGGTCGTTACGCCCCTGGTACAGCAAGGTAGCGTCGGCCTGCCAGCTGGCCAGGTCGCCGGTGCGGTACAGCAGGCCTTCGCCGAAGGGGTTGGGGATGAATTTTTCTGCCGTCAATTGCGGCTGGTTCAAATACCCGTTGGCCACACCGGCGCCGCCGATATACAGCTCGCCAACCACACCCAGCGGCAGCGGTTGCTGGCGCGCGTCGAGCACGTAGGCCTGGGCATTCGCGATGGGGCGACCAATCGGGATACTGCCCGCACCCGGCGCGGTGATTTCAAAGGTGGTGGAGAACGTGGTGGCCTCGGTTGGGCCATAGCCATTGAGCAGGTGCTGGGGTTTGCCGTGCTGGAGCACACGGCCGATCACCTGCGGGTCGAGCACATCGCCGCCGACGATCAGGTAGCGCAGTTGGCGGAACACCGGCAGCAACGCATCGGCGTATTGATGGAACAGGCCTGCGGTCATCCACAACACGCTGACGGCTTGCTCCTGCAACAGCGAGGCAAACGCCGCCTGGGACAGCAGCACCGCATGCTCGACCACCACCACACAACCGCCGTTGAGCAACGGCGCCCACACGTCGAGGGTGCTGGCATCGAAGGCCGGGTTAGAGGCGAATGCCACGCGGTCGCGCTCATTGAAATCGGCATAGCCGTTGTTCAGCACCAGGCGCGAGATCGCGCGGTGCGGCACTTGCACGCCTTTGGGGGCACCGGTGGAGCCGGAGGTGTACATGATGTACGCCACGCTTTGCGCCGACTGGGCCAGGTCGGGGTTGCGCGGCGACTGCGCGTCCAGGTTCAGGTCGGCCAGGGTATTGAGCACGCGGTGCGCACCGCTGTCCTGCACCATGAAAGCCTGGCGCTCGACCGGCGCATTGACGTCCAGCGGCACATACACCGCCGCGCACTTGAGGATCGCCAGTTGGCACACGAGTAAATCCAGCGAGCGCGGCAGTGCGATCGCCACGCTTTCGCCCGGCTGCACGCCCTGGCTGATCAGGTGGTGGGCCAAGCGGTTGGCACGGCGATTGAGGTCGCGATAACTCAACGACAGCGCGCCCTGCACCGCCGCCACAGCGTCGGGACGGGCCAGCGCCTGAGCTTCGAACAGTTGGTGCACCGTGAGCTGCGACGGGTAGTCACGCGCGGTGGCGTTGAACGCCACCAACAGTTGGTGGCGTTCGGCAGCCGGCAGGATCGACACGGCCTGCAAGGGTGTGGTCGGGGCTTGTTGCAGCGCGGTCACCAGATGGCTCAACGCGGTGAGCATGTAGGCGCCCACGCGCTGTACATCCAGGCTGTTCACGCCCTGCACGGTCAGGGAAAACCCGCTGCCCAGGTCATCGACGTTGAGCACCAGCGGATAGTTGCTGCGTTCTTGCGAACTGAGAATCTCGATCCCGGACGCGGCAAACGGGCTGTCTCCCGGGGCTTCGCCCGGCGCGCTGTGGCGGTAATTGAGCAGCGTGCTGAACAGCGGCAACGAACCCGGTACGCCGCTGCAACGCTGTGCCAGCGACAGCGAGGCATGCTCATGCCCAAGCAACTGCGCCAGGCGCGCGTGGGTGGCGCGCACGCCGGCTTGCACACTGACGGCGCCGAGGCTGACGCGCAGCGGCAAGGTATTGATGAACATCCCCAGCGCACGGTCGGCACCTTCGCCGCCCTGCATACGGCCCAGCAACACGGTACCGAACACCACGTCCTGCTGGCCGGAGACCTGGGCCAACACCTGGGCCCAGGCCAGGTGCACCAGGCTTGCGGTGCTCACGCCAAGTTGTCGCGCCTGTTCGCGCAGGCCGTGACTGAGCGCCGGCTCCAGTGGCACGTGCGCGTCGACGATGCCGCTGCCGTCGCCATTCACGTCCTGCAAACCGAACGCCAGCGTCGGCTCGTCGATATCGCCCAGCATGTCGCTGAAGAAGGCTTCGTGTTGCGCCTGCGTCACCCCCAAGCGCGCCTGGGCCACGTAGTTGCGGTACTGCACCGCGTCCGGCAGCTGCACGCTGGTGCCGGCGAGGCTGGCGCTCATTTCTTCGACCAGCACTTGCAAGGCGGTGTGGTCGAGCAGGATGTGGTGCAGCAGCAGAATGCCGACGTAACCGCCCTGCTGCTCGGCGTAGCCAAAGTGCATCAGTGAAGCGCGCGACAGGTCGAGGCGATAATGGCGTGGATCGAAGCGTTGTTGCAGTAGCGCCAGGGCATCAAGGCCGTGCGCGTCAATGCGCTCAACCGCCAAGGGCGCCTGACGCAGCACCACCTGCACCGGTTCATCCAGGCCTTCCCAGACAATCCCGGTGCGCAGGATGTCGTTGCGTTCAATCACGCTGTGCAGCGCCTGGATAAACGCATCCACCGCCGCCTGGTCGGCAAAGCGCAACTGCACCTGCAACACGTAGGGGTCGCCCTCGGTGGTTGCCAGGTGGTGGTAAAGAATGCCGGCCTGCAACGGCGCCAGACCGTAGATGTCCTGCACGTTGGCAATGCCGCCAGGCACGCTTTCGAGGATGTGATCGATAGCGGCCTGGTCCAGGGCCACCAGAGGCAGCATGTCCGGTGTGATGCGATCGCAGGGGTCGACGATCAGGTTGGCCGGCACCTGCACCTCCTGCTGCCCGCCCACCGCCGCGGCCAGTACAGCCAACGTGGGTTGGCCGAACAGCACGCGCACATCACAGCTCAAGTCCACTTGGCGCATGCGTTCGATCAGCTTGACCGCCAGCAGCGAGTGGCCGCCGAGTTCGAAGAAATTATCGTCGCGGCCGACCTTGTCGAGCTTCAACAACTGCTGCCAGATACTGGCGATGGCGGCTTCAACCGCACCTTGCGGGGCGGCATAGTCACGCCGCGCCAGCGCGTCGGCGTCCGGTGCGGGCAAGGCCTTGCGGTCGAGTTTGCCGTTGGTGGTCAGCGGGAATTGATCCAGCCGTACGAAGGCGCTGGGCACCATGTACTCGGCCAGGCTGAGCAGCAGGTGATCACGCAGCTCGGCAGCCCCAAGTTCACGTTCGGCGATCACGTAGGCCACCAGGCGTTTGTCGCCCGGTGCGTCTTCACGGGCAATCACCACCGCATCACGCACGCCGTCGGCGGTGACCAGGCGCGCCTGGATTTCACCCAGCTCGATACGGAAACCACGGATCTTCACCTGGTCGTCGTTGCGGCCCAGGTACTCGACACTGCCGTCGGGCAGCAGGCGGCCGAGGTCACCGGTCTTGTACATGCGCAGGCCGGTGGCCGGGTCGGCCAGGAAACGCTCGGCATTGAGCGCGTCACGGTTGAGGTAACCCCGCGCCACCCCGGCGCCGCCGACGTACAGCTCGCCAACCACACCAAACGGCAACGGCTCGCGACGCTCATCCAGCACGTACAGCTGCAGGTCGGGAATGCGCACGCCAATCGGGCTGACCCCGACCAACTGCGCGTCCGCGGCCTCCAGCGCGCGATAGGTCACGTGCACGGTGGTTTCGGTGATGCCGTACATGTTGACCAGTTGCGTACCGGCGTTGATGGCGCGGGCGTACCACGGCTTGAGCATGCCGGGCTCAAGGGCTTCGCCGCCGAAAATGACCTGACGCAAGGAGTGCGACTGGGCGCTTTGGGCCGCAATCAACTGGCGGAACGCGCTGGGCGTCTGGTTGAGAATGCTCACGCCCGCGTCGCAGATCAGCGCGTAGCACTCATCCGGCGAACGGCTGACCAGTTGCGGCACGATCAGCAATTGGCCGCCGTGCATCAGCGCGCCCCAGATTTCCCACACCGAGAAATCGAACGCGAAGGAATGGAACAGCGCCCATACATCATTGCGGTTGAAACCGAACCAGTGGTCAGTGGCGGTGAACAGCCGTGCGACCTGGCGATGTTCGATCATCACGCCTTTAGGCAGACCGGTAGAGCCTGAGGTGTAGATCACGTAGGCCAGGTTCGCCGGGCTGAGGGAGATGCGCGGGTTGACGATGGATTCGCCGCGCAGGCTGTTGAGGTCGATCTGCGCCAGCTCGCCCACCAAGTGGCGGGTGTTGGCTTGCACCAGCACGGCCAGCGGTTCGCTGTCAGCCAGGGTGTAGGCGATGCGCTCCAGCGGGTAGGCCGGGTCAATCGGCACATAACCGGCGCCGGCCTTGAGGATGCCCAACAGACCGATGATCATCTCGGGGCCACGTTCAACGCAGATCGCCACGCGGTCATCCGGGCGCACACCCTGCGCAAGCAAACGGTGGGCGACCTGGTTGGCGCGTTCATTGAGTTGGCGATAGGTCAGGCGCTGAGTGTCGAAGCGCACGGCGATGGCTTCGGGACGGGCGGCGGCATGGGTTTCGACTTGCTGATGGATCAGGGCGGTGTCGGCGTAGTGCGCGGGGCTTTGATTGAGGCGGTGCAGCAGGTGGTGGCGCTCGGTGTCAGGCAGGATGTTCAGGCCGCTCAGCGGCTGATCCGGTCGCTGCTCCAACGCATCGGCCAGGCTGTGCAGCGCGGTGTGCAGGTAAGCCGCAACACGTTGTGCGCCGATGACGGCATCGACCATCACCGTCAGTGCAAAGTCTTCGCCCAGGTCATCCACGTTGACGGTCAGCGGGTAGTTGGTGCGCTCCTGGGCGCCGAGCACCTGGATGCCTTCGGCCACGTCGATGACAGCGGCCATATCGGTAGCGGCGCTATGACGGTAATTGAGCATGGCGCTGAACAGCGGCGACGGCGCCGCCACACCACTGCAACGCTGAGCCAGGGCCAGGGACGCATGTTCGTGGTTGAGCAAAGCCGTCAGACGCGCATGGGTGGCCTTGACCCCGGCGCGCACGCCCTGCTCGCCCACATCCACGCGTAACGGCAAGGTATTGATGAACATGCCCAGGGCCCGCTCACCGCCTTCGCCGGCGCCCATACGGCCAAGCATTACCGTGCCGAACACCACCGCGTCACGACCGGACACCACGCCCAATACACGCGCCAATGCCAGGTGCATCATGCTCGCCATGCTCACGCCCAATGGTCGCGCCAGGCTGCGCAGACGCCGGCTGAGGGCGCTGTCCACGGGGATGCGTGCCTCGTCGATGCCCTGCCCATCACCTTGCACATCCTGCAAGCCGAAGGGCAAGGTCGGCTCATCGATATCGGCCAGCATTTCGCGGAAGAACGCCTCGTGCGCCTGCTCGCTGACGCCGTGGCGCACCTGGGCGATGTAGCCGCGAAACGCGACCGGCGCACCCGCCTGGGCTTGCTCGCCGGCCAGGTACAACTGGATTTCATGGCGCACCACATCAAGGGCGGTGTGGTCGAGGATGGTGTGGTGGAACAGCAGCATCGCCACCACCCGACTGTTGGCCGGGTCGTCGGCAAACACCAGGCGCAGCAGCGGCGCCTGGCCAAGGTCCATGCGGTAGGCGCGTGCGTCGTAGCGCGCGAGCAATTGGGCCAGGGCGTCGCCGCCCTTGAAGTACGCTTCTTCGCACACCAGGTTTGCCTTGCGCCACACCACTTGCAGCGGCTCGTCGAGGCGCTCCCACGCCATGGAGGTGCGCAGGATATCGTGACGGTCGATGACCCATTGCAACGCTTGCGCAAAGGCGTTCAGGCGTGCGCGGCTGTCGAACACAAACTGCGCGTGCAGCACGTAAGGGTCGCCCTGCTGCGCCGAAAGGTGATGGTAAAGCATGCCTTCCTGCAGCGGCGCCAGCGGGTAGATGTCCTGCACATTCGCCGCGCCGCCGGGGATGGCCGCGACGATACGGTCGATGGCCGGCTGGTCGAGGCTGACCAGCGGCAGCATGTCCGGGGTAATCCGGTAGGCCGGGCTCAGCCAGTCGCCGCCCTGCTCGGCCACCCACTCAAGCAAGCGCGGCTTGTGCGCGATCAGTTGATCCCACAGCGCATCATCCAGCGCTTCGTCGTCGCCCAGGATGATCAGGTCGCCTTCTTCCAGTTGCAGACGGATCGCGTGGGTGGAAATCGCTGCCAATAATTCGCTGAACTGCATGGGGGTAACCTGCCTGATAAGTCACGGTGAAGGAGAAAGTCCGTTTTCAGCTGCCGTTAGGATCGGGTGTGCTGGGCGCCTGATAAAAAGCAGGCGCAGCCGCAAGCCTGAAGAGGCTTCCGGCAGGCTTGGAAAATTAAGGGATTTGGCAGGCGGGGGGTGACATGGGAAGCGGGGACAAGCGGAAATCGGCCAGAGTTCAGTTTTATTGACGCTACAGACTGTCGATATGCCGATAGTCCAGGTTCAGCGCCAGCGCCAGCTGTGCTGCTCGCCCAAGTGTGATCGGGCCGCGCTCGATATCCACCAGCAGCCCCGGGCAATCGAGCGCTGGCAAACCGGCAATATCCTTGAGCCGGCCATCGGTGATCACCAGCAGACGCTGTCGCTCGGCGGGGTAACGCTGGCGTCGCGCCTGCAGCCAATGCCCCGCCTCGGACAGCGCCGCCAGCAACGGCGTGCCGCCACCCGCGCCGAGTTGCGCCAGCCATCCGGTCAAGCCTTTGGCGGCCTTCAAGCCCTGCACTTGCCAGGTGGGCGACGGCCCGCTGGCCGTGAGTAATGCCATGCGCGCGCGTTGGCGGTAGGCATCGTCGAACAGCTGCGCCAGCAGGCCTTTGGCGTCGCTCAACGCACCATGGCGCCGCGTGGAGGCCGAGGCATCGACGATCACCAGCCACAACTCGTGGGCCGCGCGGGTGCGCAGGTGGTAGCGCACATCCTCACGGTAGTGCGGCCGCCCGCCGAGCAAGGTGCCCGGCCAGTTGATCGTGCCGTGTTTTGCGCTGCGCGCCTTGCCGTGCCTGCCGTTGTCCAGTCGCCCCGCCTTGGGCCGGGCATCCGCCCCCGCGTCAGGACGAGGGCGAATGCCTAAGGCTTTTTTGGCCAGGCAGGGACTTCCCGGCGTGCGCCCGTGGGCAAGGCTGGCGCGGGCATGTCGCCCCACTGGCCCTGGCCGGGTGAAGAGTCGGAAGGTTTGGGAGCCTGGCCTTGATTGGGCGGGCTCGCCGGTGGGGATTGCTCTTGCCGCCGATGGCGCAAGGCAAACTCGGCCACGGCTTCGATGTCTTGCTCGGCGATGGCGCTCGCGCCACGCCAGGCGGCATGGGCGCGTGCGCCGCGCAACCACACCAGGTCCGCGCGCAGGCCGTCGACACCGGCGGCGAAACAGCGCTCGGTGATCTGCGCCAGGGATTGGTCATCCAGCTCAATGCTGGCGAGCCGCGCCCGCGCCTGCGTGCAGCGCTCACGCAAGGCGCCTTGCTGCTCGGCCCATTGGGCGCAGAACGCGGCGGGATCGCTGTCGAAATCCAGGCGCCGACGAATGATTTGCCCACGCTCGGCGGGCAGGGTTTGCCCGCTCAACGCCACGTTGAAGCCGAAGCGGTCGAGCAGTTGCGGGCGCAACTCGCCCTCCTCCGGGTTCATGGTGCCGATCAGCACGAAGCGCGCCGAATGCCGATGCGAGATGCCATCGCGCTCGATCAGGTTGGTGCCGCTGGCGGCGACGTCCAGCAGCAGGTCCACCAGGTGATCGGCGAGCAAATTGACTTCATCGACGTACAGCACACCGCCGTCGGCCTTGGCCAGTACGCCAGGGGAAAACTGCGCGCGGCCTTCGCCCAATGCGGCGTCCAGGTCCAGCGTGCCGACCAGGCGTTCTTCGGTGGCGCCCAACGGCAGAGTGACGAACTGGCCGCTGGCGAGCAGGTCCGCCAGACCACGCGCCAGCGTCGACTTGGCCATGCCGCGCGGGCCTTCGATCAGCACGCCGCCGATTTTCGGGTCGATGGCGGTCAGGCACAGCGCCAGTTTCAGTTCATCGGCGCCGACCACGGCGGACAGCGGGAAATGTGGAATGTCGGTCATGCAAGTTCTCGTTAAATTCTGCGGCACAGGCAATCCCCTGAGGTGGCCGGGCTTATCGTGGCTAGCGCTCG